>JBANFU010000089.1:0-11499 GCA_037975865.1 Bacteroidota bacterium | reverse complement strand
GGAGCGACTTCACAAACGTAGCCACCGCGGCAATTTGCTTGGGCGACAGGGTTTGTGACCACGAAATCATCCCTTTCTCTTGCACCCCATTTTTAATGGTTTTGAAGATGTCTTTGATGTTTCCACCATGAATCCAATACACATCGGTCAGGTTGGGTCCGATGGATGCCCCTTGGGCTTGTTCACCGTGACAGCTTTTACAATTTTGGGCAAAGATGCCTTTTCCTTCTTCGATGAGGGCTGGATCGGCTTTGTATTCGATGGTAGTTTCATCCACTTTATTGGCCATGGTAGCCATCACAGCGGCCAGGTCTTTTTCGGCCTGCACGGTGGCGATGTTCAACTCTTCCACTTGCAGGGGCGCGGAGCCTGAAACATGGTAACGATAGATGTAGATACCGGCGAACAGTATGGTAAAATAGAAGCCATACAACCACCAGGGTGGAAGGGCATTGTCGAGTTCTTTGATGCCATCATAATCATGATCTAATTGCACATCTTTTTCATGATCGATATCCACCGATTTATTGAAACGGTCCCACCAGGCATTGGTTTTGGCCACGGCGGTAGCCGCTGTTTTTTCTTTGGCGGGCACCAACAGGGTTTTCAACCAGTAGGCGAAGTAGGCAATCACCAGCAATTCAAAGAAAATGACCGCAAGAATGAGAAAATTCAATCGATCTCCGGTGATTGTCCAATCGATGGGTTGAGGCGCAGCAGCAGTGGCGGCGTCAGCCGCCGCTGCTGCTGCTTGAGCCCAGGCCATGCCAGGCATTCCCAGTGCCAAAAACAGCACTACAACACTTTTTACAATCGGCACTACATAGCTAGGCAGTGCATTGGGGTCCGCCAATGGAGCTTTAGTGGATGGGGTTGATTTTTCCGTCAAATCCAAAACACCCCCTTTTTTGGTTTTGAGGATGGCAATGCGCATGAGCAAAGACCCCATCACCAAGGCCACTACCGCCAAGGCTACCGCAGTCAATGCCAACACCCATGGCACCATTTCAACCCCCGTCATCATCTGAGAGGTGGGGGCAGCAGCCGCTGTCGCGGCTGCCCCGGCTGCATCCGCAGCCGGAGCGGCTCCCGCCGCTTGCCCCCACACAGGAGATATTCCCAACACCGCCAAACCAGACAGTGCCATTACCTTATTCAAAAAATTAACATTCTTTTTCATCGCCTAAAGGAATTTGTTTCGCTTGATTGATATATTGTTTACTGGCCTTCATCGCGTACACCAACACCACCGCAAAAATTGCTGTGAAGATGAACAAGGATACCATCGGAAAAATCCGCACATCCTGTATCGATTTGAGATAGTTGATGAATTTCATTTCTCTTTTTCTGTTATTTAAATACCATTAATGGATCGGCTTGGCATCCGCTGAAACCGTTTTAATGTCGGTACCAATGCGCTGCAAGTAAGCAATCAACGCCACCATCTTGGTGTAGGTCAGATCCTTTACCCCCTCAAACTTCATGACCTGCCTGATTTCTTTCTCTTTCGTCAAATCAGCCGCAATGGCCTTGGCCTGTACATCCAAATCACTGTTGGCCCGGTTGTGATAACCACTCTCATAAGGCACACCCAAGGTCTGCATCCCCTTGATCATCTTCGGTGTGCGCATGATGTCGATACCCGTTGTCAACAACCAAGTATACCTGGGCATAATGCTCTTCGGACTGGTACTTGTAGGCTGATACATGTGATTGAAATGCCATGAATTGGGATATTTACCACCCACACGAGCCAAATCCGGACCGGTGCGCTTACTTCCCCACTGGAAAGGGTGGTCGTAAACAAATTCTCCCGCTTTGGAATACTCGCCGTAACGAACTACTTCGTCGCGGAATGGCCTTACCATCTGAGAGTGACAAGTATAACAACCCTCTGAAATGTAGATGTCACGACCATGCAATTCTAACGGGGTGTATGGTTTCACCGCCGAGATGGTGGGAATGTTCTCCTTCACCAAGAATGTAGGTATCATTTCAATGGCTCCACCAATAGCCACCATCACCAAACTCCAAAACAACATCTGCAAAGGCTTGCGCTCAATGAAACGATGCCAATGCTCGCCCTTGTGCGCCTCTACCTTGACCAAAGCAGGCGCCTCGGCCTCCTCGTTCTCCTGGAAATTTCCCTTGGCCACGGTTTTCCAAATATTGATCACCATCAATACCGCACCCGCCAAGTACAACAAACCACCCAAACTGCGCAACATGTACATCGGCGCAATCATGTTCACCGTATCTAAGAAACTATACTGTAGCTGTCCCTCCGGAGTAAAGGTCTTCCAGTTCAACGCTTGAGTAAATCCAGCCCAATACATCGGCACCGCATAAAACACAATCCCCAAAGTACCCAACCAAAAGTGTGCATTCGCCAAGGATTTGCTATACAATTCTGTGCGCCACAAGCGTGGAATCAACCAATACAATACCGCAAACGTCAAGAAACCATTCCATCCCAAAGCCCCCACGTGTACGTGAGCGATGGTCCAATCGCTGAAGTGCGAAATCGCATTCACATTCTTCAAACTCAACATCGGACCCTCAAAAGTGGCCATACCGTAGGCAGTGATTGCCACCACCATGAATTTCAACACCGCATCCTCACGAACCCGATCCCAGGCGCCACGCAATGTCAACAAACCATTGATCATACCACCCCAACTCGGCGCGATCAACATCACTGAAAATACCACACCCAAACTCTGAGCCCAATCAGGCAAAGCAGTGTACAACAAATGGTGAGGACCCGCCCAGATATAAATGAAAATCAGGGCCCAGAAGTGGATGATCGACAACCGATATGAATACACCGGACGATTGGCCGCCTTGGGCAAGAAATAGTACATCAAACCCAAATAGGGCGTGGTTAAAAAGAACGCCACCGCATTGTGACCATACCACCACTGTACCAACGCATCCTGAACGCCGGCATACCAACTGTAGCTCTTCATGAACTCAATGGGCAATTCGATGCTGTTTACGATGTGCAACATCGCCACAGTCACCCATGTCGCGATGTAAAACCAAATGGCCACATAAAGGTGTCCCTCCCTGCGCTTCAAGATGGTTCCGAACATGTTCACACCAAACACCACCCAAATCAAGGTAATGGCGATATCCAAAGGCCACTCCAATTCAGCATACTCCTTACCAGTAGTGTAGCCCATCCACAAAGACAAAGCCCCAAACACAATGATGAGTTGCCATCCCCAGAAGTGAATTTTGCTAAGCAAATCACTAAACAACCTCGCCTTCACCAAACGCTGTAATGAGTAATAAACGCCCATAAAAATCCCGTTGCCCACAAAAGCGAAAATCACGGCATTGGTGTGTACCGGACGCATGCGGCCAAAGGTGGTCGGTGCCCAGTCAAAGTTTAATGCCGGAAATGCCAATTGCAATGCAATTAACAACCCCGCCAAAAACCCAACTACGCCCCAAACAATGGTTGCCGTAGCAAACCACTTTACAATCTTGTTGTCGTAGGAAAAACGTTCTAGTTGCATATAGGTTAAGAATTATTGTTAATGATGTTATTGTTTTCTTTTTTCGGTGTAGTGTCGTGAAGGATCCGAAACCCACTCGCCTCCAAATCATCGAATTGTCCTTTTTTGACACTCCATAAATACGCCCACAAAAAGCCGCCAGCCACGCAAATGCTGCAAATCATGAGTAAAATAACCACCGACATATTTCGAGTTTTTTAGTTACTCAAATTGACAACCCAATCCGAGTTTTCACAATGACAAGCCTCAAGGTGAAGTGTGATAATTGTCATGTTTTTATGATTGGATTTTGAGTCCCTCTCGCCGTCCGCCCCACAACGTAGCCAACCAGGTGTACAAGACGATACTGATAGAGCTCGCAGGCATCAAAATGGCCGCGATCATCGGGTTCAAATCCCCCCTAACCGCAAAGCTCAATCCAACCACATTGTAGGCAATACTCAAGGTAAAACTCCACCAAATCACCCGTTTTCCGCGCTTAACCATGCGCCACAAGGCATGCAATTTCGGCATCGAATCGCCCATTAATATGGCATCGCAGCCGGGAGAAAAATAGCCCATGTCTTCAGAAACAGCAATGCCAAAATCCGCCTCCATCAATGCACCCGCGTCATTCAAACCATCGCCTACCATCATCACATTCTTCCCCTGTTTGCGCGCCTCAACTACATAGGCCTGTTTCTGATGCGGCTTCTGCTCAAACTTCATTTCCGCATCCGACCACAACAAAGCCCCTAAAACCGCCCGTTCTTGCGCGGTATCGCCGCTAAGCACCACCACATCCCCCTGCTTCTTCCAGTCTAACAACATGGGCTTCAACCCCTCTCTATAACGACTCAACAACAAGAACCTGCCCACCACTTCGCCCGCAGCCGAGCACCAGATTTCGGCACTTCCCTTTTGACTATCAGCCAAGGTATCCACCGCTTCCCCCTGCACCAGTTTGCCGTCCTCCGAAACAGAATACCCACCACTCAACCCAACAAAAGCCCGGTTCCCCAGCCGATACGCTACCCCATCCACGGTACCCAAAACCCCACTGCCAACCACATTCTGGACCTGAGCAACCGGCACCTTGGGTCGGTCTAACCACTGCCCCACCTTCCGCGCATACGGATGAACACTCTCCAACGCCAACGCACCCAAGGCATCCCAAGTATGCGCATCCAAACTACGACCCTCGAAAGAGATTGTGGGTTTTCCACTCTGAGTCAACGTGCCGGTTTTGTCGAAAATTGAGAGATTGACGTTTCTCCACGATTCCAGCGCCGCCGCCCCCCTCACGTACAACCCATTCTTGGCCAACAACGTGAGCAAATGTCCGTGTGTAAAGGTGACCGACAACAATAGGGCACACGGACAGGCCACAATCAATACCGATGTAATTGCCGTCCACACCTTGGTGGGATCCACCACAGACCAATACACGGCCGCTGAAATCGCGATGGTGAACAACGCAACAGTAAACCATTGGCTTGCGCGATGCACATAGTCATTTTCCACACCCGCGTTCACACCCTCTGATTTTTGTTTTGATTTATTCCAAAGCGATACCAGGTATCCTTGCGACATTGATTTTTCGGCAATTACGCGGATGCTACCCGCCAACTGTCGGCCACCCGCATACAACCATTCACCCGCCTTCACCGTTACGGGCTTACTTTCACCGGTGACAAAACTGTAGTCGATGTGTGCCTCTCCATAGGCCAACCGTGCATCCACGGGGATCAACTCCTGGTTGTGAATGATCAATTCATTCCCCGGTTGGATGTCTGTGAGGGGCAAACTCACGGCCCGCCCCTCTTTCCAAACAGACGCACTCAATGGAAAATAAGAAGTATAGTCTCGATCAAATGAAATGCGTTGATAGGTTTTGTCCTGCAGATACCGTCCCAGCAGCATAAAAAAGACAATACCACTGAGCGAATCAAAGTAACCCGGCCCGATGTGGTTTGCCACTTCGTACAAACTACGTCCAAGCGTAATCAACATCGCCAATACGATGGGTAAATCAATGGTGAGGTAACGCTTTTTCAATCCTCCCCAAGCAAGGGAATAAAACTCTCGGGCACTGTAGAGCATCACTGGCACAATCAACAGCAAATTGAGCGCGGTGAAATACGACTTCAATCCATCCAAGTCCTCGCTGCCCCATTCCAAATACTCAGGAAAACTCAACAACATGATGTTGCCAAAACAAAATCCGGCCACCCCCAATCGAAACAAACGTTGCTTGGCTTCCCCAGAGAGTTTAGCACTTGCAGGGTTGGACCCGTTGCTTTGCAGATCGCTCAAGCTGAAATAAGGTTCATACCCAATACCTGCCAAAAACTGAGCAATTTTCCGGGCGTTTGTGCGGGCGGGATCAAACGATACCGTGAGATTTTTCTTGGAAAACTGCAGCTCGGATGCTTTCACCCCCAATACCAATTTGTGCAGATTCTCAAGCAAATAAACACAAGAACTGCAATGCACTTGCGGAAGGTAGAAGCGGATGTGACATTCATCAGCACTTTGAAAGATGTACAAGCGCTGCAAGATGTCGTGGTTATCGAGAAAGGCAAATTTGTGGGATTGTTCTGCCGCGGAGGCATCCAATCCCAGGACCTGATTGCCGGCGGGTGTATCGTTCAATTCGTAGTACTGGCAAAGTCCGTTTTGTGATAGCAAGGCATAGACCGACTTACAACCATCGCAACAAAAATCCTTGTGATCATACTGAATCACCCTGCGTGTTGCAGTTCCGCAGTGATAACAACTGTGTGTTTCCGAAGCCACTTCCGCCATGGATGCAAATTGCATCCAATAGGAGGATCAAACCATGACAGCCAAAAGGAGGAAATATGATTTATATCATAGTAACCACAGCAACAAGGCGCCGTCGATGAGCAACCGATACAACCGGAAAGGTCGCACCGCTGTGGGGGAAATCAGGATGGTTAAATAGAAGAGAAGTAAGGCGGGCAGACCCCAGCTCCGCTGGGCTTGCCCGCCCCACGAAACCAGCAACATCAAACCCAACAACCCCAGTAACACCCACAAAACGCGGTGATCCGCAAACCGCCAAACATTGGTCGATGTTGAAACCCCATCTTTGTCCTGTTCAAACCACTGCATCACCCAAACATTCAACAAAAAAACAAGCACGCCCTGTCGCCACAAAGGATTCAACCATGGCTCAGATACATTCCAAAACAACGCCAGTGCAAACGTGATCGCAATGAAAAACGGACCCAAAAAAGCCGCCATTTTTCCGCCCATCCTTTGAACAACCACATAGCCTACCCCGCCCCCAATCACCCAACGGACCTGCCATGCTACATCCGCAAAATTGACAGTAGTAATGAATGGGACAACCCATAATAACCCCAAAAACGGCAGCAGCCCCCAAAACAGAAACCAAATCACCTGCCAAGATCGCATCGGAAATCCCAACGCATCCCAACGCAAAACATCGTAAAAAAAATCGATGGCATACATCCAAATACAACCGCTGAGCAATAAAAAATCAAGGAAATGCAACCGACCAAATCCGTCCAACAACGACGCCTCAAAACCCGCGTTTATTGGCTCAGCACATCGCCCCAGCAACAATCCCACCCGCAGTAAAATAAACACACCAGCAACCCAAGGAATGCCCAAGGCTTGGGTTCCAAAGAACGGCTTCCCCTCCGATGCACCCTGTTTCCGAAATGCCATCAGGAGTTTCGCCACCCTATTAATCCTTTAATGCGGTAATCTTCCCGATGTTGGGAATGGCCCTGCGTAAACTCTCCTCAATCCCTGCCGTCATTGTCATCTCACTCATGCTGCAAGTACTGCAAGCACCCGTCAATCGCAACACCACATCCAAACCCTCATTGATTTCCACCAATTCCACATCCCCACCATCGGCATGCAAATACGGACGAATCGTTTCAAGAACTTGTTCTACTTGAGTATTGATGGCGCTCATGGTGAGCAAAAGTAATATTATTTTGTGATTTGCACCATACTAACCTGCTGCGCCAATGCACTCGCTACGGGGTAATAGGGCGATAATTCTGGGGATTCAGCCGTGATGTTTCCCTGATCGATGTGTTGCATCAAGTCAGGATTCAGCGGCAACTCACCCAAAAATGGCACCCCGTATTCGTTGGATAGGATTTGTCCACCCCCCTCACCAAACAACCGGTATTTTTTGTCGGGCGCGTCGCTCGGCGTGAAGTAACTCATGTTTTCTACAACCCCCAAAATGCGCTTGTTCACCGCCTCCATCGAGAACATTCCCATTGCACGACGGGCATCGGTCAAAGCCATCTCCTGAGGCGTGGTAACGATCACAACCCCAGTCAATGGGACATTTTGCACCAAACTGAGCTGCACATCCCCCGTTCCCGGTGGCAAATCAATGATCAAATAATCCAAATCACCCCAGTCCGTATCCTGTACAAACTGCCTGAACGCACTCGACACCATAGGTCCACGCCAAACAATGGCTTGTCCAGGCGCCGTCATAAAGCCAATACTCAACAATTTCAACCCTTTCGATTCGATGGGAATCATGATCTGCTTATCGCCTTTCATGTACATCCGCGGGGATTCGGAAACACCGAAAATGGTGGGTACGCTCGGACCATAAATATCCGCATCAAGCAAACCAACCTTCGCTCCCATGCCGTGAAGGGCCAGCGCCAACGACGCCGAAAGGGTACTTTTGCCCACGCCCCCCTTGCCAGAGGCCACCGCAATCACATGTTTTACGCCGGGCAACACCTCCGACATCGGTATACTGCCGCGAACGCGCGACGTAGTATTCACCGTCACCGCAATCGTAGGGTCTACCATCATTCGAATCGCCGTTTTGCATGCATTCACCATCATGTCTTTCATGGGACAGGCCGGCGTGGTAAGCACCAAAGTGAACGATATTTCTTGTCCGATGACAAGGTCTTCGATCATTCCCAATGTGACCAAATCTTTCTTGAGGTCGGGATCATCCACATGGGAAAGCGCCTTCAGTACCGATTCTTGGGTAATCATTTGAAAGAATCAACAATGCGTTTGAAAAATCGTTTTTCGAAGTTCCAGAAATAGCGGAATTGACCCAAGCAAAAGCCATAGGTAAGCAACAAAATGTTGTAAACGGGCAGGATTAAAACGTAGTAAACCACATCAACCCACCAGTCTTCGCCGAGATAGGGCTTGATGAATTTTTTGAGGTACATCACAGTGAAACCCGTGAGGGCAAACACCAACAAGATTACCCATACCATCCAGGCTTTCTCTACATTCCAACGCTGTTTGAGACGATTTACAAAGCTCACAATACAAAGGTACTTCTTTCTGCCCGGACCGCGAATTGACTTGACATTTAAATGACAATTTGGTCGATTTTTTTCGATGTGGACGGAAAGGTCGAAATGTTTCAGCAATTAGTGGCAAATTTGTGCGATGGAAACACCCCGTCCCGCCTTCTCCCCCGTGGAGCAACCCGTAGCAACGCCCACCCAACTGGCTTTACTGCCATTGCCCATCGGAGAACTCAGCTGGGGTTGGATGAACACACCCAATTACATCGAAGCGCTCAAACCCATCAAACATTGGGTTGCCGAAGATGCCCGAACCCTGAGGCGATTTTTGTCGGCCCTGAAGGTGGGCATCGTAATCAACGAATTGGACATTTTCGAGTTCAATACGCGGACGCCCCGACAAGAATTGGAGAAGTTTTTCAAGGAAATCAAGGGCGTATCACACATCGGCGTAGTTTCGGAAGCGGGCATGCCCTGCATCGCTGACCCTGGTGCGTTGGCTGTGAAATTGGCCCACCAACGGGGATGGGATGTGAAGCCCATCATGGGACCCAACAGCCTGATGCTGGCCTTGGCCGGCAGTGGACTGAGCGGACAAACCTTCACCTTTCATGGATACCCGCCCATCAATGAAAACGAATTGAAGCAACTCACGCAGCTACTTCAAAACAAAGCCAGCGAAAAGCACAGCCATTTGTTCATTGAAACACCTTATCGCACAGACCGTTTGCTTCAATACTTCTGCAAAAATCTGCCAGCCGATATGTTGCTGTGTATCGCCAAGGATTTACATACCGAAGGGGAGTCCATTCGCACACAAACCATCGCCGAATGGAAGAAAAAAACCGAAACCTTCGGAAAAAGTCCCTGCGTTTTTGTGGTAGGTCGTTGACACAATCCCTAACCTTATTCACAAACAGAGAACAACTTATGTCACAATTATCATCAATAGGTTGTTAAATTTGCATCAATACTATTTGTAGTCATACATCATGAGAGATATTTTCGAAAAATTACATGAGCGCATGGGTCCTTTGGGCCAGCACGCCGACGACGCACACGGTTACTACACGTTCCCCAAGTTGGAAGGTCCCATTGGTCCGCGCATGATTTTCCGCGGAAAAATGCGTTTGAACTGGAGTTTGAACAACTACTTGGGCTTGGCCAACCACCCCGATGTGATGAAAGCAGACACCGATGCGGCAGCTCAATTCGGAATGGCTTACCCCATGGGTGCCCGCATGATGAGCGGAAACAGCAACTACCATGAGCAGTTGGAACGCGATTTGGCGAGTTTCGTTGGAAAGCCCGATTGCATCTTGTTAAACTATGGCTATCAAGGGGTATTGAGTGCGATTGACGCATTGGTTGACCGTCACGATGTGATTGTTTACGATGCTGAATCTCATGCTTGTATCATCGACGGAGTTCGTTTGCACATGGGCAAGCGTTTTGTTTACAACCACAACAACATGGAGAGCTTGGAGCAGCAGTTGAAGCGCGCCACCAAGATGGTTGAAACCACCGGCGGAGCCATTTTGGTCATCACCGAGGGTGTATTTGGAATGACAGGTTCACAAGGGAAATTGAAAGAAATCGTTGCGATGAAAGAGAAGTACAACTTCCGTTTATTCGTAGACGATGCCCATGGTTTTGGTACGATGGGAAGAACCGGTGCGGGTACGGCTGAAGAGCAAGACTGCATCGACGGAGTAGATATTTACTTTTCAACGTTTGCGAAGTCGATGGCGGGCATTGGTGCCTTCATCGCTTCTGAGCCACATGTAATCAAGTTCTTGCGTTACAACATGCGTTCACAGATTTACGCAAAAGCGTTGCCTATGCCTTTGGTTGTAGGATCGATCAAGCGCTTGGAGATGATTCGTACGATGCCAGAATTGAAAGAAAAATTGTGGACCATCACCAACGCCTTGCAAAATGGATTGCGTGAGGCAGGCTTTAACATTGGTATCACCACCACGCCTGTAACACCTGTGGTGTTGAATGGAACCATTCCCGAAGCCACCCACCTCACTCATGATTTGCGTGAGAATTTCAATATTTTCTGCAGCATTGTGGTTTACCCTGTAGTACCCAAAGGGATGATTATCTTGCGTTTGATCCCCACAGCGGTTCATAGCCTCGAAGATGTGAAAGAAACCATTGAGGCTTTTAAATCTATCAAAAACAAATTGGACTCTGGCGAATATCGCAAAGAAAAGCTCGCTGAGTTCGCCTAATTTCGTTGCCGTAGATTAACGGCAGCGGAGGATGGAATTACGAAACTCGATCACCAAAGGGTCGTTATGGTTTGCCATAACGACCCTTCTTATTTTGGGCATGGAACGATGCCATCGGTTGGCAACCAATGACAAAGTGGTCCACAGCACCGTGGTCCACACGGGATCAGATTCCGGCCCCATTTGGCAAGACCCCAGCGTTCATTGGCGCGATTCCACGCGTTGGAAGAGGAAACAAAAACAATGGGAAAGAACCCCACTGAACATCGCAGGTGCCATGGCGAAAAACGCCTCCCAGCGAGATAAAAAACTCAATCCCAAACTGGCCCTGGAGCTACTCCTGGCCCTTAGACAACGAAATCCCGGAGGCAGGACTGGTTTGTTGCCGGCCGACAGCCTTCGGCTCGGCCGGCAACTGGAGCAAGCCGTAAAGCTGTCGGGCCG
>JBANFU010000080.1:0-10956 GCA_037975865.1 Bacteroidota bacterium | reverse complement strand
CTTACATGTATAGAACACGGAATACCTGTAGTTACAGGAACCACGGGATGGTATGAGGATTTCGAAACAGTTAAAACGTCCTGTTTGGCGAAACAGAGTGCCCTGTTCACAGCAACCAATTTTAGTTTGGGAGTGAATTTGTTTTTTGAAATGAGCAAACGATTGACACGACTCATGAACCATCAACCCTATGAAATTGGTATCGAAGAAATTCATCACACCGAAAAAAAAGACGCTCCCAGTGGCACGGCAATTACCTTGGCCGAAACTGTATTGAGCGAGTCGAACAGTTTGAACCGTTGGGAATTGATATCCGACAACCATCAAGATACCATAGAATCTGGCACTTTACCCATTGTAGCAAAGCGGCTGCCCGGTGTTCCCGGAACCCACATTTTAACCTTTGAGAGTTCGGTGGATATAATAAAATTGGAACATGAGGCCAAGAGTCGTTTGGGTTTTGCCAGTGGTGCCTTACTCGCCGCTGAATGGATTTGCGGCAAATCTGGCGTGTTTGGTATGCGTGACTTGCTTAACTTTGAAATCTAATATCAGCAATGCAGAGTTTTAATTCAGAACTGTTTCTCATCCTTTGGGTGATTTGCTTTGTACTCACACGTGTGGGGCTATCAAAAATGTTCAAGGCTGCAGGACAGTCTGCCGCGATGGCTTGGATCCCAGTGGTGAGTTGGTGGTATTGGATAAAAATAGTGGGTCGACCCAAGTGGTACATGTTGGGGATGGTTGTACCTGGATTAAACATCTTGTTTAGCTTCAACATCACCTTAGATATTTTGAGGTCTTTTGGCAAGCATGGCTATTGGGAACAATTATTCGGCACTGTTTTTAGTTTCTTGTACTTTCCATTCTTGGCTTTCAAACCGCTGAAATATTACGGCCCTGCCGGCAATCGAACTTGGAAAGAGGCCAATGTTCCAAAACACGATGGAATCAGAGAATGGGGCGATGCTATTTTATTTGCCGCTTATGTTGCGGGCGGAATGCGTGCCTTGTATTTCGACTTATACCAAATCCCTACTCCCTCCATGGAATCCAACCTCATGGTCGGCGATTATTTGGTGGTAAGTAGAGCCAAAATTGGGATGCGAATTCCCATGACACCGATCACCGTGCCCGTAATGGCGCCCAAACAAATCATGGGGGTGAAAGCGTATACAGACTTGGTTGAATTGCCATACATGCGTTTGCCAGGATGGTATACAATTAAAAACAACGATGTTATTGTGTTCAATTGGCCTACCGACGATGATGCTGATGCCGATGGCGTATCGGACTACCAACAGACCGACGAAGGCATTAGCTTGCGACTACCGGCCGATAAAAAAGATAACTACGTGAAACGATGTGTTGGAATCCCGGGTGATCGAATCAAATTGGTAGGTGGACAAATTTATATCAACGGGAAATTACTGCCACGTATCGGAAAGCAACAAAAGCGTTATTTGGCTTTGTTAAAAACCCCCATTACAGAGGATTTCTTGGAGCAAAATGAGTTGGGGGACTTCAACTTTCCTCCGAATGCCAAATTGATACAAGACGCCGCGCAGAAGACGGGCAAATACATTATTCCCTATCACTTGTTTACTTGGCAAGAGAATTACGAGAAACTCAAAAACCACCCCGAGGTGATGAGCATTTTCTTAGATTCGATAGATGAAGGATATCAAAGAGTTATGTTCCCCGGAAATGTGAGATTTAACGGGCAATTATTGGACAACCACGCGGATACGTCTCTTTTCGATTTTGCTCATCCAAAATGGAACATCAACAACTACGGTGAGGTGCGATTGCCAAAACGGGGTGAAACCATTGCTTTGACATCGCAAAACTGGGATTTTCTCAAACTCGCCATCAACAAATACGAAAAAGGCAATATTCTTCAACGCGGTGGCAAGTTCTTTGCCAACAATGGCAACGGTCCAGAGGTAAAATCTTACACGTTCAAAATGGGATACTATTGGATGATTGGAGACAACCGCTACAACAGTTTAGACTCAAGATTTTGGGGTTATGTGCCTGAAGATCATATTGTTGGAAAACCCCTATTTACCTTCTTTAGTTTAAAAAAGGTAATGTCCATCGATCCTGAAACCAATCAACCGTTGACAACCAATGGCAACATGGAGTACAAAGTCAAAGGCATTCGTTGGAGCAAAATCTTCAGCTGGATTGAGTAACCTCAATTCAGAGAAATAGGCGGAATCATTTGATCGGCGGAATTGTAGAACATAAGTCCGTGTACAACGGGATTCAACCATTCGATGATGGGCATTTCCGATAATACTAGCATGACATCTGATTCAGTATCTGCTTCGATGGTGCACCACCATTTGTTGATTTCCTCATTCACTGCATACATGTGTAGAACACCTCGTTGAAAAAGATCATCAACATACTGTCTTTGCCGAGGTATTAAACGAGCCATTCGTTCGTCCATTACCGCAATTTCACTTTCTACCAGGAACAAAGGCATATCAGGCGTTCGTTAAGTTAACTGGGGGTGTTAATGATATTGCGGCAGAATATCCCACGTAGTTACCGGCAAAATTTTTGTTATCGCAATGCCAATGGGATTCCAGTTGTTGCGCTTCCTCTGGTGTCAACAGATTCAACTTCAACAAAATCTCTTGGGCTACTTGATATTGGGGACCCATTTTACCATCATCGATTTTAATGGCAATTCCCCAATTTTTGTGAGGGACAGATAAGCAGTATACGCCGTCGGCACCCGTTTTCCCAACGATTCTTCCTTGGGTTACTTTCATTAAATCGGTACAATATCGTTTAGAACCAGCTACGAGTTCGGGATAGGATGTCACCGCGCGAACGATGCGTTGGCATGCCAGGTCCAAACGCTCATCTTTCCAAGTCATGGGTGTTACCAAATTTTTATAGGCCAATGCTTGATTTTTCAGCGGCATTCCGAATATGGGCGCCGAGCATCCATCAACCCCAACAGCTAAATCTTCAATTGGTGTTTCATAGAATAAAGCGGTGATTTCTTTAATGGCGACGTGAAGCGGATGACTGGGCGATAAATAATCGTCAATCGTGAATTTACTATTAACACAATGCGCTAGGAAACCGGCATGTTTTCCACTGCAATTGTTGTGGAGGCAACTGGGTTCTTGATTGGCTTTCACCAGGGCAACAAAATCCCTTTTTAGTGTAGGCTGTTGTGCACCACATTTAAGACTATCGGAATTTAGCGATATTGCAGACAAAACCTCATTCACCACGTTTAGGTGAATGTCTTCCCCATTGTGTGATGCGCACATAATGGCCAATTCTCTATCAGAAAACCCCCACTTGTCAAAGCCGCCCGAAAGCAAAAATGGAATGTGCTGGAAATATTTAAGCGCGGATCGCGGAAAAGAAACCTGTTGAATATCGCCCTCAGACCATATTACATCACCCGATGCATTCACCACACAAAAAGAACCCCGGTGAAAACTCTCTACTACCTCACCCCGGATATTTTCCACCAACACGGGATTGCTCGAATTCTCTGCTGTCATTGTTTACTTATAATCTTTGCTGACCTAACAAAAAAAGTACGGCCATCCTAACAGCTACTCCATTTTCAACCTGTTGTAGGATAATACTTTGATCGCTGTCTGCTACTTCACTACTTATTTCCACGCCTCGGTTGATTGGACCTGGGTGCATGATACAAATTTCTTTGTTCAGTCGTTGCAATTTATCCATGGTTAATCCGTAGAGACGCGAATATTCCTTAAGCGAAGGAAAATACCGTTGATCTTGTCGTTCTAGCTGTATTCTTAACATGTTGGCTACGTCACACCAATTCAGTGCTTCATCCAAATTGTGCGACACTTTTACCCCTAGGGAGGCGATGTGTTTCGGTATCAGGGTTGCCGGTCCGCATACCATCACGTCCGCGCCGAGCAACTGTAAACAATAAATATTACTCAAGGCGACCCTCGAGTGCAAAATATCACCAACAATGACCACTTTTTTCCCGGCCACATCACCGTATTGCTCTCTAATGGAATACGCATCCAAAAGCGCTTGTGTTGGATGTTCGTGGGTACCGTCTCCGGCGTTGATGATTTGTGCATCGATGTGCTTGGACAAAAACACACAGGCACCGGGGGCAGGATGGCGCATCACGACCATATCCACCTTCATCGATAGTATATTATTGACTGTATCGATGAGGGTTTCCCCTTTTTTCACGCTGGAGGAAGAACTCGAAAAATTGATGGTATCCGCACCCAAACGCTTTTCGGCAAGTTCGAATGAAACGCGCGTGCGGGTTGAATTTTCAAAAAACAGATTGGCGATGGTGACGTCGCGCAGTGCCGGCGTTTTCTTTACCGGGCCATTGATCAGTGATTTAAAATTATCTGCTGTTTCAAAAATGGTTTGAATTTGTGTGGCATTCAATCCTTTGATACCCAACAAGTGTTTTATCGGTGCATTCACTGTCATTCTTTTTTACTTAGTAGCCATACTTGTTGTTGCTGCTCTGTCCATTCCACTTTCACATGCTCACCTGTACTTCGAGAATCCACTACTACGCCCACATAATTAGGGGATATTGGCAGTTCCCGCTGAAATCTCCGATCTACCAACACCATCAGTTCTACTTGTTTTGGACGACCAAAACTCATCAACGCATCGATGGAAGCTCTTACACTTCTGCCTGTGTACAGGACATCATCGACCAAAATGATATTGAGGTTTTCTGTGGAGAAGTTGATATTGGATTTCTTGGGCATAAAAATCTCTCCTCTTCCAATATCGTCTCGAAAGAAGGTATGGTCCAACTCACCATATTTCAAGGTGGTTTCCGGCTGGAGTTCTGTGATAAAATCAGCCAATTTCTTGGCCAAGTTCACACCGCGAGGTTGTAATCCGATAATGGCGGACTGAGAAAAATCGCCATGTGATTCAATCAATTGTAGCGCAAACCTCTTGATAATGAGGTTTAGTTTGTGCGTGTTTATGAGCAATTTAGGCTGGCTCATTGGATAACAAAATTACGGTATCAAATTCATCTTTTGTTAGTGCGATGACCGATAGCCTGGGTTGACGAAGTAGCCCCATATTGGTAAGTCTGGGGTCTGATTTCATGGTTTGCAAAGAAACGGGATTTTTCAATTGATACGAGGGCTTCACATCAACCACCACCCATGCTGTTTCTGCAGTGGTTGGATCCTGATAATGTGTTTTCACTACCTCAGCAACGCCCACAACTTCCTTGCCTTCATTGCTGTGATAATACAAACATAGATCCCCTAGTTCCATGGCCATCAGGTTGTTTCTCGCCTGGTAATTCCTCACCCCGTCCCAAAAAGTTTGTTGGTCTTGGTTGAATTGCTCCCAGCTATACTTGAAAGGCTCTGATTTGATCAGCCAAAAGTTCATAGGAGCAAAGTAATATCAAACCAAACGAATCGCAAACCTCAACAACAACATACAATCACCATTTTATTGACAATTTCAACAATGCTAAAAAAAATGACAAAAAAAGTTAGAAAAACTTGACAAATTGGATTTTGTGTTGTTCATTTACCAAGCACATAATTGTCAATTTTTTTTAACAATGTTCCTGAAAGAAAATTTAAAACTCCTGCGTAAGCGTCGCAAAAGAAGTCAAGAAGACGTCGCAAAAAGTCTGAACATCACCCGTTCTGCATACAACAGTTATGAAAATGGTGTGGCTGAGCCGGGCATTCAGATTCTCATTCGCTTGTCGGAGTTTTTTCAAATCAACATTGATAAACTCTTACGCACGGATTTAGCCAAATTGAATGAATTGCAATTGTCGCAGTTGGAAAAGGGGTTTGATTTGGATTTAACGGGCACGAGATTGAGGATATTGGCCACTACGGTCAACGCCGACAATGACGAAAACATAGAATTGGTTCCGTTGAAAGCCAAAGCCGGTTATGCCACCGGTTATGCAGATCCAGATTACATTAAAACATTGCCTGCTTTCAATTTGCCTTTTTTGTCCGCCAACCGCAAATACCGCAGCTTCCCCATTTCTGGTGACAGTATGCCGCCGGTTTCGGATGGCGCTTTTGTCACAGGCGAATATGTGCAAGACTGGAATTTGGTGAGAAACGGACATCCGTACATTGTAATTACCCAAGACGAAGGCATTGTGTTCAAGGTGCTATACAATCGCATTGAGGAAGACGGAACCTTTTTGCTGTGCAGTACCAACACGTTATACAGTCCTTACACCGTGAAAGTGGATGACATTCTAGAAATATGGAAATTTGTCAATTACATCAATCCCAAATTTGAGGAACCTACGACCACAGAAACCAATGATATCGGCCCTGCCATTCGGATGATTCAACGGGAAATCGGGCTAATTAAAGACAAGGTCAAGAACATCGAAGAAAAGATTTAAATGTAATTCCACATTTACTGAACCAAGAATGATTCAGATTCGGTGGTTTCGTTTTATTTTTGCCGACACTTTATCTAAGACAAATGAAATTCGGTAAGAAAGAATATCTCAATTGGTACAGAAGCATATTGTTGCAACGTCGATTTGAAGAAAAAGCGGCCCAGTTATATGGACAGCAAAAAATCAAAGGATTTTGCCATTTGTATATCGGTCAGGAAGCCATCACGGCTGGAATGATGACGGCCATAAAGCAGGGAGATAAGGTAATTACGGCTTACCGCGACCACGGTCATGCACTTGCCATGGGTGTTAGTGCCAATGCGGTGATGGCTGAGTTATACGGAAAAGAAACCGGATGTACGGGTGGTAAAGGTGGTTCAATGCATATGTTCTCGAAAGAGCACAATTTTGTGGGTGGCCACGGCATCGTGGGTGCACAAATCCCCATGGGAGCAGGATTGGCTTTTGCAGAGCAATACAACAACACGGGCAACGTAAGTCTTACATTTTTCGGAGATGGTGCTGCCCGACAAGGCGCATTACACGAAGCGTATAATATGGCTATGTTGTGGAAATTGCCGGTGGTTTTCATTTGCGAAAACAACCAATATGCGATGGGCACCAGTGTTGAACGCACAACCAACTTATTGGATATCTACAAAATTGGTTTGGGTTATGATATGCCCAGTTTCCAAGTGGATGGAATGAAATGCGAGACCGTTCACGAAGCCATTTATAACGCCTGCGAGCATGCCAGATCAGGAAAAGGACCCGTTTTCTTAGAGATCAAGACCTATCGTTATCGCGGACACAGCATGAGCGATCCAGCCAGCTACAGAACGAAAGAAGAGGTGGCCGACTACAAAACCAAGGATCCATTGGAAACCACAAAAGCCACCATTCTCTCGAAAAAATACGCAACAGAGAAAGAACTCGATGCGATGGAAGAAGAAATCATGGCCGAAGTAAATGCAAGTGTAGAATTCGCAGAAAATTCCGCTTACCCTGACGCGGCTGAATTGTATACAGACGTTTACGTTGAAAACGACTATCCATACATTACTGACTAATCACGAAATTTCTTATATTCGCGCCTCCTTATTTTCATTATGAACATCAAAGAACGTATCGCATCCATTCAAACTAGTATAAAGGCTTACTACGAAACCAATAAAAAACGTGTACAACAGGTGGGCATTGCCGCCATCGCCGTTATTGGTGTTGCTGTTTATTGGTTTCAGTTTTACATGCCTAGTCAAGAAAAAGAGGCTGAGGTGAAATTTGCCAAATTGTGGCACTATTTCAAATCTGATTCTTTGGATGTTGTGTTGAAGGGCGACAAAGCGAACAAAATCATGTCGGCCGTTGAAATCGCCGACAAATACGGTATGACATCCAAGGGAAAAGAGGCTAGTTTGATGGCTGGACTCTCCTATCTCAAAAAGGGCGAATATAAAAAAGCGTTGGACTATTTGGACAATTTCAATGGCGGAGATGTCATTTTAGGTCCATCTACCATCGCGGCAAAAGCGGCTTGTTACAGTGGTTTGGGAGAACTTTCAAAGGCCGCTGACTTGTACGAAAAGGCAGCCAAACTCGGCGAAAACGAATACACGAGCGTGTACTACCAAAAAGCGGCGGTACACTACGAATTGACCAAAGACTATTCTTCTGCATTGAGTTGCTACGAAACCTTGGAGAGCAAATACAGTGCAACACGTGAGGGTCAAGAAGCTGAGAAATACATCTATCGCCTCAAAGGCTTGATGGGTGAATTGAATAAATAAGATTCCCGGTGGCTACATCGCTTTCTTCTTCCCCTAATCCCACTTTTTCTTACGACAACAACCACTACAGAATTGGTATAGTCACAGCTGCGTGGAATCATCACATCACGGATGTGCTAAAGCAAGGTGCGTTAGATACGCTAGACGCTATTGGAACGAAACAATCTTTGGAGATTGTTGAGATTTCAGTCCCTGGAGCCTTCGAAATTCCCACGGCGGCTCAGTGGCTCTTTGAGAATGGTTGTGACGCAGTAATCAACTTGGGTTGTGTAATCAAAGGCGATACCCCACATTTTGACTACGTTTGTCGTGCTGTCACCGATGGAATCGGCCAGTTGGCACTAAAATTTAGCAAGCCTTGTATTTTTGGCATTATCACCACGAATACCGAACAACAAGCGTTTGACCGCGCAGGCGGTTCGCTCGGCAACAAAGGATCAGAGGCCGCAGAGGCCGCCCTTTGGATGTTGTTGTCAAAATCCACATTGGACATTTAAATTACCCCATATCCTACCCTTTTTTCAATGGCAAACGAAATCGAAAAAGTAGCAGAAAGCTATGCCGACCAACTCAGCGTTGCTGAACAGTTGATTGAACAAAACATCGAAGAAGTTTCTCTCGAATCACAATATGCCAGCCTCGGCAAGGAGGAATTGGTGTCTGCGGCAAAAGAGTTGATGCATTCTACCGATGTTAAAAAAGCCTATCAACAACTTCAAGCCCTACGCAATGTGTTTGAAGATTTATTGGCTCAAGAACGTCCGGGTTTAATTAGGCAATGGGTAGAAGATGGTAAAGACCCGCGTGATTTCGTAGCACCCGCCGACGAACAAAAACAGGCATTGAACCAAGTCATCGCGGAATTCAAAAAACGCCGGGAGGAAGAGCGCAAGCGCGCCGAAGAGGAAAAGTTGCACAACCTCAACCAAAAACGATTGATTTTAGAAAAAATCAAAGCGTTGGTGGAGTCAGAGGAAAATGATCATAGTCTGGATGTATTGAGAGAATACATGCGTCAGTGGAGAGAAATTCGACACATCCCCAAGGAATTCCAGGACGAGCTTTATACTGCTTACAAGTTTTACATCGATAAATTCTACAATGAATTGTCGGTGTTCAACGAATTGAAAGAGCTTGACAAAGACAAAAACCTGGAAGTTAAAATTGATTTGATCAAACGCGCAGAGCAACTCAAGGACGAACCAAACATTCGCAAGGCGTTGTTGCAATTGAATAAATACCACGAAGATTGGAAGAATACCGGTCCAGTAAGGGCTGAAATTTCAGATGATATTTGGAAACGTTTCAAGGCAGCTTCAGACATTGTCATAGACGCAAAAAAAGCCCAACAAGCCAAAATCGATGCGGAGCGTCAGCAAAACCTAGACAAGAAGGTGATCTTGATTGAGAAGGCAGAAACCACCATTGCTGTTTTGCCTACCCAACCCAAAGATTGGGCTAAGATGGCCAAGGAATTGGATGAGTTGATGGCTGAATGGAAAAAAATCGGTCCGGTTCCAACTGAAAAAAATGAAGAAACGTGGTCGCGATTCAAAGCCATACGCAATCAGTTCTACGGAGAGAGAAAACACTTCTTCAAAGATTTGAATTCGAGCAAAAAAGACAATTTGTCGAAGAAAATCGAATTGTGCGAAAAGGCCGAGGCATTGAAAGACGCCAATGAATTCATGAAAACGTCTGACGCACTGCAGAAACTCCAAGACGAATGGAAAACCATTGGTCCTGTCCCGGAAGAGCAAAACGAAGTCGTTTGGAAACGCTTCAGGGCGGCTTTTGACCATTTCTATGCACGTAAAAACGAATGGTTCAAACAGCGGAAACAAGAAGAAAGTGGCGCCATTCAGAAAAAGAAAGATGTTATCTTGGGTCTGGAAGCCTTGAAATCCAATGAAACCATTGATCATCAGTTACTGTTTCAAGAGCTGAAAGCATGGCAGAAGCAATGGAACGACGCCGGTTTTGTCTCTGGTAAGACCTACCAACAATTGAACAAAACGTATCAAGGTCTCGCTGATGAAATCTTCAATCGTTTTAGGTCGGTGAGCAATGCACAACGCTCAACCATGCAAAAGGAGCATTTTAACCAACTGGCGCAATCCGGTGATGGTCAGAAGCGTTTGCAAATGGAAGAGCGAAAGATCAAAGAGAAGATCGCCAAATACAACGACGAAATAGCCACAATGGAAAACAACAAAGCATTCTTTAAACACAGTAAGAATGCGGAGTCTGTGACCAAGCAGTTCGATGATAACATTGCCAAGGCCAAAGAAATGATTGCCAAAGCGCAACAGGAATTGAAGGTGCTGAAAAGCGTTTCATCATGAGCCTTCAGGGCCTATTTGGAATCGTAGATTACATCCTTTATTTGGTTCAAAGCACGAACCGACATGGGGTTCACTCCCCTTACGTTTACCATTTTACCGACAAAGTATTGTATGGGAATTTGGCCTGTGAGTTTGAGCCATCCGCTGAGTTGTGTCGAAAACGCATGATTCAGTCCAAGCGCAAACTCGATATTGATTCAGTACATGTATCGTTGAGTAGATTGTCGGCGAGTAGAATTCCCATCGCCAAATACAACAGACTACTATTTCGATGGGTTCAAGATCAACAGCTGGGAAACCACATCATCGAGGTTGGTAGCAGTTTGGGGGTCATGCCTTTGTATTTACAGCGCGGCGATGCGGGAATCAATCGTTATTCTGTCTTTGACAAAAATGAAGCTGTGCTAAAGAT
>JBANFU010000058.1:0-4929 GCA_037975865.1 Bacteroidota bacterium | reverse complement strand
AAGAATTCCTACATTGTTCATCCCAAGCTGTTGCAGGTAGGCTTGGTCTTCGCTCGAACACACCAGCGACGTCCGGAATTTGGGCAACATCCGCTGTTCGTAGTCTTTCATTCGCTGATATTCAACTTGTCTAAACAGTCGATCCCAAGGCGTTTTGGCCGCTTCAACCCTTCTTTTCCAATACAAACTAAAAGCATCGGGCAAATCGAGGATGGCTGATTGGGGGGCCCCGTCTTCGAAGTACTGCGACATGCGCAAGTGCTGAACGTGAATGGCATCAAACGATTGATGATTCAATGTGTGTTGGAGTTTGTTATGAAAACGGCGCGACCGAAAAAAAGCCACTTGGATGGGTCTTCGCCGAAACACACCGAGCAATGCAGACAGTGCGGATTTCCATTTCGGTCGATAGATGAACTCAACGGCATGAAACAGCGGGCGATCCCCTTGCGCTGTTTGGATTGTGAATTCTTTTAATACTTTGGCCGAGTGTACATCTTCGGCATTTTCGGCCATGGTGAGTAGGTGCAATTCGTGTTGCTGACTCAGTTGCAAGGCCAAATTGAATATCTTAAGCTTATCGCCCCGAAACGGAGGGTACGGCATGCGGTTGGCGACAAACAGGATTTTCACAATAACAAAAATATCATTAGTGATCAGTAATTGGTACAATCGTTCACAAATTGGGTATTTGTGTAGATAAACATTTGATAAAATTGCATGTAAACTGAAACAAACATGGTTAGTTTTGTTAGAGATGATAGCACTAAGTAATCGCGTAGATGACATCGTTGAGAGCCAAACCTTGGCCATGACCAAACGTTCTCGAGAGCTCAAAGCCACCGGTGTGGATGTAATAAACTTGAGCATTGGCGAACCCGATTTTGATACGCCTGCACACATTTGCGAAGCGGCCACATCGGCGATGCAGAAAGGCTATACGCACTACCCTCCCGTTGCCGGATTGCCGGAATTGCGCACAGCGATTGCCAACAAATTGCAGCGGGAAAACGGGCTACCCTACAAATCGGAAAACATCATTGTAAGCAATGGCGCAAAACACTCGTTGCTCAACGCCATTTTGGCTTTGGTAAATCCAGGTGATGAAGTGTTGATCCCCGCGCCTTTTTGGGTGAGTTACCCATCCATGATACACTATGCCGGCGGCATACCTGTGAGCATACCCACATCAGTTGAGGAGGATTTCAAAGTGAGTGCGGAAAAATTGGAGGCCGCGATCACACCCAAAACGAAATTGCTGCTATTTTCATCGCCCTGTAACCCCAGCGGCAGTGTAATGAGCAAAGCGGAACTCAAAGCGTGGCGCGATGTATTGGTGAAATACCCTCACATTTTCATCCTGTCTGATGAGATCTATGAAAAAATCAACTATGCAGGCAACCACTGTAGCTTGGCAGAATATGAGGAGCTCCAGGACCGTATTGCCGTGATCAATGGCTTATCCAAGGGCTATGCCATGACAGGTTGGAGAATGGGCTATTTGGCAGGACCTACCCCACTTGTTGCGGCTTGCGACAAAATCCAAGGTCTGATGACCAGCGGGGCAAGTTCTGTATCGCAAATGGCCAGTGTACAAGCGCTAGAAGGACCTCAAGATAGCGTAGAACACATGAAAACGGTATTTGAAAAACGCAGAAACGCGTTTCATGATGCCCTTTCGCACATCCCCAATCTACCCTGTAATTTGCCCGATGGCGCGTTTTATTTGTTTCCGGATGTGAGTCATTACTTGGGAAAAACTACGCCTGACGGACAGTTGATCCAGTCGGCGGATGATTTGTGTTTGTATCTTCTCGACAAAGGTCATGTGTCGGCCGTGTCCGGCGAGGCATTTGGACATCCCAGCTGTGTTCGATTTAGTTATGCCGCTTCCGAGGAGCAGTTGATGAAAGCGGGCCAAAGAATTGCTGAGGCTTTGAAAAATCTCAGAGATTGAGCCGTATTTTTGTGGCGATGAACCAGATACAAACACTATTTAGCACTTTATCTAAGAAGCGCGTATTGATCGTGGGTGATGTCATGATTGATAGTTACATCATCGGAAAGGTTGAACGTGTATCGCCTGAGGCCCCAGTGCCTGTGGTAGATGTAATTCGGTTCGATCAGCGTTTGGGTGGGGCTGGTAATGTTGCTCTCAACGTGAAAGCCATGGGCGCAACCCCAATTTTGTGCACGGTTGTAGGTCATGACCAAGAAGGCAAAGACCTCAGGGACATCATGGTTAAAAACGGACTTTCTTGCAGTGGATTGATTCACTCCGACAAAAGAAAAACCACCAACAAAACAAGGGTTCTGGGAAACAATCACCAGCTGTTGCGCATCGACCATGAAATCACCGCTGATTTGGATGTGGTTGATTCTTTTTTGCTAGAGCAGCGGTTTGTGGAGGAGTTGGAAAACTGCGATGTTGTCATCTTTGAAGATTACAACAAAGGGGTTTTGCACAGCAAGAACATTCAAACTTTGATCAAAAAATGCATTCATAAAGGCATTCCTACTGTGGTAGATCCCAAGAAGGCAAACTTCCTTGAATACAAGCATGTCACCTTGTTCAAACCCAACTTGAAAGAAATCAAAGAAGGATTGAAGATAGACGGTGATATGGGTGATAGAGAGGCCGTGAATGACGCCATAGAACAATTGATGAAGGCGTTGAATAACGAAATGACTTTGGTTACATTGTCGGAGAGAGGGGTCGTAATCAAGACCACTGAGACCACGCACCACATTCCGGCTCATTTGCGCACCATCGCGGATGTGAGCGGCGCAGGCGACACCGTAGTTTGTTTGGCGGCCTTGTGTTTAAGTGCGAAAACCGATGCCAAAACCTTGGCGGAGATCAGCAATTTGGCTGGAGGGCTGGTGTGTGAAAAAACGGGTGTTGTTCCTGTAGACAAGGAACAATTGTTGGCGGAAGCCATTCGTGTACTGGGATAATTTTTTTTATTGTGTTGCATAAAAAAAGGCCGTCTATGACGGCCTTTTTATTTATGAGTTCATTTCGTATTATCTCAACAGGGTTAAGGTACCATCGTATTTGTAAACCTTATCTTCCAAAGAGGTCACCTCCACATGATACACATATACGCCTTGCATACATGTAGCACCATTGGCATTTCCATCCCACCCTTTGGTTAGATCGTTGGTCTCATACAACTTCTCTCCCCAACGGTTGTAGATACACATTTGGAATGTCTTGTAGTTCAATGCCGCTACGTTGAATGTGTTATTCTTGTTTGGTCCCGCATCGTCTGGTGTAAATACATCAGGAATGAATACGATGATATCCGGTCCAATGTGAACAGTGCGGTAAGCGGTATCCTTACAACCTTTATCTGTAGTCACGATCAACGAAATTTTGTAGGTAGCGGTATCTTTTCCGTAAGAATATTGGGTATTCTTGGCCGTAGAGGTATCATCCATCAAACTGGCCACCCCAAAATCCCACAAGTAACGCATGGTTGGATTGAATGGTGAGGCTGTTACCGTAGATTGGTTGAACATCCTGAACTTCGGCAAGGCCACAGTGGTCTTGGTAGGATCTGTGTAGAACGCTGCCACAGGGATTGGGTATGCTTCTACTGTAGTTACTGAAGTATCCTTACAGTTACCTGCTGTATTGTTTGCGATTACACTCACATTGTAACGACCTTGGGTAGGATATGTCACATTCGCAGGGTTTTGCAAGTTGGAGGTATCCCCGTTGCCGAAATCCCAACGATAGGCCATCTGATTGGATGGGATACCACGATTGTCGGTTACAGTCCACGTAGTAGCCAATGGCACACAACCTGTTTGGGCGGTAATGGGCGACAAATCTGGGTATTGGTGTAAGATAATTTCGATGCTATCGCTGGCTTGAGGACATACTTCGTTGGCGATGGCCGTGGTGGTCACCTTCAAGAAAGCGCCTTTGTCTACTTTATCTTGTGCCCCATGAACATATAGAATGTTCTCTGAGGTACTGCCGCTGCCAAAGGTTCCATCACTCATGGTTCCGCTGGCATGTTTCTGAAGCGTCCACTGTACTTTGGCATCACTGTACTTGCTTGTACTTTGGATGGCAAAAGGACTGCCTTCACAAGCACTGGCCGGTTTGGGGGTAGTGATGTTGATTGTAGGCTGATTTCTCACAAACAATCTGTATACTTCTGTATCGGAACATCCATTGTTGTCGGTGTAGGTAAAGCGGAAGCTATGAGGTCCTTCAATGTTGGCGGTACTGCCGGTGCTGAAGGGTTTGAAGCTGGATGCGCCTGTTACCGTTACCCCTGGGCTGGTTCCTGTCCAAACACCCGTGGCGGATGCCGGTTTGGTTTGGGCTGTGTTGATGCGGGTATTCAAATCCAATGGACTGCCGCTCACACACAAGGTAGTAGGACCTAACAACACCGCATTGGGCGTATCGTTCACATAGATGTAGAAGCTATCTTGCTTCAAGCAGCCTGTGGCTTTGTTGCTATAGCGAATCATCCAAGTTCCCGTTCCAAACGAGGGCAAGAATCTGTGTCCCAAAATCAACTTGGTATTCTTCACTTTGGGATCATTGCGGTCGTAGTTGTATTCCGTGATTTCAAATACAGAGCCATCTTTATCTGCCGCCTGTACCCCATTCACTTTGATGAAGTCGTACAGTTCCATGGTATCCCAGTTCACACACACAGGGTTGGGACTGGTCACTTTTACCGTAGGCTCAGGAATGATTTTAATGTTTACCGTATCGCAGGTCAAACAACCCGTCAACTGGTCTTCTACACACAACTGGAATTTGTAATCCCCTTGGTAGTTATCTTGGGTAGGATCTCCAAACTTAAACACCCAACTTGGCGTTCCAAACGGATTCTCATTCACCAAAATGGTTGCAGGATCAATACCACCGGGGGTGCTCTTCACCGTCCAGTCTACTTT
>JBANFU010000040.1:0-12002 GCA_037975865.1 Bacteroidota bacterium | reverse complement strand
TGTGAGCGGTGGTCTTTACCCAAGAAGAAACAGTTACAGATTTCAAGCCGCTGATGGCAGAGCTTACACCGGTATACAATACATAACCGTTGCTAGCGCCTTTCCATGCTTGTCCTTTGGCTCCGGCTACGAAGCTGGTTCCAGAGGCTGTACCGCCGGTGATGTTGCCTTTGGCATCA
Source organism: Bacteroidota bacterium (assembly GCA_037975865.1). Classification (GTDB taxonomy): domain Bacteria; phylum Bacteroidota; class Bacteroidia; order NS11-12g; family UBA955; genus UBA955. Next base: position 11,823 of record JBANFU010000040.1, on the reverse strand, counting down.
TCCACGTTGTTTTCGAACGAAAACTTCGCTACCAAGCTCGCTGCAGCCACTTCATCAGAAGCGGTGTAACCACCGGTGTTGTTGTTGTCGTCTGGAGTGTCATCGCCACAAGATGTAACGGTGAATGTCAAGGCAGAAGCTGCGAAAAGCACTGCCAATGGGAATAATTTGATTTTTTTCATAGTGTATGAGATTAGGTTTTTTTTGTTTTAGTAGCCAGGATTTTGGGTCATTTTTCCACCCGTTAAATCAATTTGTCGTTGAGGAATCGGGTACAAGTCATGCACCCCATCGATATAATTTCTGCCATGCGCACGCATTACCGCGCCCGCTCTGCCTTGTCGTCTCAAATCAAATACGCGATCGTGTTCCATGGCGAATTCCACAAAACGCTCTTTCCAAATGGCATCGCGACTTTCTGATTGTGTGGTTGCGGTGCTGTTGGCCAATCCCGCGCGATTTCTTACCAGGTTGAGTGAATTCAAAGCGTCTGCAGTTTTGCCGTTTTCGTTGGCGGCCTCCGCATGAATGAGCAACACATCGGCATAGCGCAACACCCGCAAGTTTTTGTTGGCAAACCAATCGTCTTTGCCCCAACTTTCCATGGTTTTGGAAACATAGCTTTTGTAATTGTAGCGTTCATTGGGCGCCGTCATTTTGCACTCATAACCATCCCACAATACATCGCCCCGAGAGAAAAAAGTAGCTCCTTTGCGCACATCGCCTGGTTCAAAAGCATCCACCAAGGTCTGTGTGGGCGTGTTGAAACCCCAGCCTAACCCTCCCGCACCGCGGGGCGCTTGAACCACAAAATAACCTTCCAATGCCTTGGCAGGAGCGGTGCCTTTGCAGTTGATTTCCCAGATCGATTCAGCACAAAATTCACCCACTTCGCGGAACAATTTGCTGTAATCGGCATACAACGCATAACTCCCGCTGGCGATGATTTCAGCACACAGAGATTCTGCTTTGCCATAGCGCTTGCGGTACAAAGATGATTTTGCCAGCAAGGCTTTTGCGGCGCCTGATGTTACACGACCGGCTTGATCGGACAGATAACTCGCGGGGAGTACTGTAGCGGCAAATTCCAAATCGGCATCAATGAAATCGTATACTTGATCCGCTGTAGCGCGGTAATTGAGCGCTTCTATTTCTGCTGCGGTTTTGGGTACTTTGGGAATGAGTGGAACGCCGCCGAAACTGCGTACCAAATTCCAATAAAAATAGGCCCGCAAAAAACGTGACTCACCCATCAATCGGTCGCGCAAACTGCTGTTGATATCCAAAGTGGGCAACATGTCGATGGCTTTGTTGGCACGGGCAATGCCCTCGTAGTTCGACTCCCAAACTTCGCCAAAACTCAAGGAAGTAGGACTCCAACTGAGTTTATCGAACTGGTCTTTGTCGGTCCCGGTATCCCCTGGGTCGCTGCCTTTTTCTCCTTCGTCTGAAGCAATCGAAGTCATCCCAATCCAAGAAAAACTGTGCTGCTGCCAATCGTAAAGTTTGCTGTAAATCGCCGTTACCAATTCCTGGGCGGCATTGGCCGTGGAATTGAAGTAATCATCAGGCGTTTGAACCCGGGGTGTTTCGTCCAAGAAACTTTTTCTGCATCCGGTAAAGGCGATGCCCAACGAGGCGAAAGCCAAGGTGCCAATGGCGATGGTTTTCGCGGTTTTCAATGAGGTCATATTGCGTTGAAATTTCATGGGTTAGAATTGGATTGACAAGCCGGTGAGGAAAGTGGATGATGTGGGATAGATGTCGAGCTCGATTCCAGCATCGGCCGGACTTCCGGGCAATTCAGCGCTGAAGCCACTGAATTTTTTCCAAGTCAAAGCATTTTGTGCGGTGATAAAGAACCGGTAGCCTTGCACTTTGGATTTCTTTGCGATGCGGGCAGGCAAGTTGTAGCCCAACGTGAAGTTGTTCAAGCGCAAGAAACTGCCACTTTCTACAAAATAATCGGTGGGTTTTGGAACGCCATTAAACGCACGGGGGTTGGTGGTGCTGGGTTTGGTTGGAGTCCAACGGGCATCGGCCACGGCTTTTTCTACGTTGTAGTTTCCGCCATAGCGAACGGTTTTCTTTCCGTTGAAGACCTTATTGCCAAAATTCCCCAAGATGTCGAGGTTCAAATCCCATTGCTTGTATTTGAAATTGCCGTTGATACCCACATAACACTTTGGTTGATAGGAGCCTACGTAAATGCGATCCAAATCGTTCAATTTGCCATCACCGTTTTGGTCAACGATGCGAAAATCGCCCGGTTGTGTGCCCAAAAAATGGGGTGCAGCATCCACTTCGGTCTCGCTTTGGAAAATGCCGTTGGTTTCGTAGACCCAGAAACTTCCGATGGGCTGTCCGGCCGCCACGCGCGTGGCAAATTCGCCATTGCGCAAGCTTCCAAAATTGGTGGGAAGTCCGCTGCCCAAGCCCAACACTTTGTTTTGGTTGAAGGTGGCATTGGCGCCGATGCTGTAATTGAAGTCGCCTTTGCTGTTCTTGTTGTATCGCAAAGAAACCTCGATGCCTCGGTTTAAAATGTCGGCGGCGTTGGTGAGCATGGAATTGTTGTTGTCGCCCAATCCGCCAGGCAAAGGAATGTTAAACAAAGCACCCAAAGTCTTTTTGTTGTAGAAGTCAATCACCCCGCTGATGTGTCCATTGATGGCTTCAAAGTCTATCCCCAAATCAATTTCCTCGGTGGTTTCCCATTTGAGGTTGGGGTCTTTGATTTCTGCGATGGTAGAACCCAACACAACTTGATTGCCAAATACAGCGCTCAAGCCCGTGCTCAATAGGGTTACGAATTCTGATGGATTGATGCGGTCGTTACCCACACGTCCCCAGCTGCCGCGCACCTTAAGCATGTTGATGCTGCGAACATTTTTCATGAATGATTCGTTGCTGACCATCCATCCCAAACCCACGGAGGGGAAATTGCCCCAGCGATTTTGGGTGGGGAACTTCGATGATCCGTCGCGACGGAAAGACGCATTCAATAAATATTTGCCTTGGTAATTGTAGCTGACGCGACTCAGGTAAGACTCGCGGCGACCGTAATCGGCGATGGGTCTTTGGTAATTGATGGTGCCCAAAATGGCATCTCGACCTGTGTTGAGGTAGCGATATTGTTGCGCAAAGGGTACGCCATCGAGTTTGAACGATTGTTCGAATCCATCGTAGCGTTCGGCTGTATGTCCTGCCAAAATGGAAAGATTGTGTCCCTTTTTCAAGGTAGGTGTGTAGGTAAGGGTATTGTCCCAAATCCAACGGTATTTCTCCATTTCACTTTGCGTGAGGGTGGTGGTATCGTATTTCTGCGTGGCAGATACCCGATAACGCTGTTGGTAGTTGGCGCCCCGACTGTTGTCGTAATCGAGACCGAAAGCGCTGCGGAACGACAGGTTTTTCTTCAGTTTCAGGTCGCCGTATAAGTTCCCCATGAAGCGATTGCCCCAAGTTTTGTCATCGGTGAGCTCCAATTTTGCCAGGGGATTGCCCACATCAGACAGCGGCGTGAAGCCATAGGTACCATCGGGGTTTTTGGCGTTGTAAATGGGGGCGGCATTGTAGGCATCGGTAAATAAGCTGAAGGGTTTGTTGTTGGAATTCCATCGGGTGATGCCGATGTTGTTGCCAAATTTCAGTTTGTCCGACACGCGATATTCGTTGTTTGAACGGATGGAAACCCGCTCGTAGTTGTTGTCGTTCAGAATCCCATTTTCATTGTAATAGTTCACCGAAAACAAGTAGGATGTAGCTTCTGTTCCGCCGGAGATGCTGAGGTTGTGGTTATTCATGTTGCCCGGACGGGTGAGGGTGGCGTACCAATCGGTTTCACCGGTAATGTCTGAGGGCAGTACGGCGAAGGTGCCGGCGGCTTCGTTGGAATATTTGGAAAAAGTACCCGGGCGGGCCATGGCGATTTTGTTGGTCATGAATTTCACGCCGGCATAGCCATCATAATTGAGTTTGGGTTTGCCAGATCCGCCGCGTTTGGTGGTGATCAAGATCACGCCGTTGGCAGCACGCACACCGTAAATGGCCGTAGATGAGGCGTCTTTCAACACATCGATGGTGAGGATGTCGGCGGTATTGATGTTTCTTATGTCATCGGTGATGACCCCGTCTACCACGTACAGCGGTTCTGCTCCGCCGATCACTGATCCCGTTCCACGAATTCTCACGTTGGGCGCTGAGCCAGGCGCACCGGAGTTGGTGATTTGTACGCCCGCCATTTTTGATTGCAATGCTTGGGAAGCGGTAAGCACGGGCTGTTGCATGATTTCAGCACCTTTGATCGACGACATGGCACCGGTGAGGTCTTTTTTCTTCGCGGTAGCATATCCAATAACCACGGCTTGTTCCATGGGTTTTTCGATGCTGTCTTGTGTAGATTTGGTGTCGTTGTTTGCCGATGTTTGGGCTTGGCTAAAGCCCACGGTTGCGGCTGTCAAACCGAGCAAGAGTAGGTGTTTTTTCATCGATGAGATGGTGGTTGTTTCTGTTGTTCGACGGTTGGGTTAATGACTGTCGAGCGCAATTTATATAATTGTCAATTATACAACATCTAAAATTTAAAAAAAATCCTGAAATTTAGAAAAGGTATAAATAATAGTTTTTGTAGATTTGGAAACATGGGTAAATCCGTAAATCGATTGTTAAGCATTGTGTTGGCAGGACTGATGATGTCTCAGGTATTTGGGCAGGTTCCTAAAGCCGGGCAGTATTCACATCCCGCATTAAAAAATCCGCAGTTGGTCATTTTTTCAGAGGAAAATCGACCTGATATGGAGGGGTGGACATCGGTGATTCAGAAGTTGGGTAAATACAGCGGGGAGAGTGGTTGGGCCATTTACAGCAGTTTAACGGATGATTTGGGGATGACGCACTATCGCATCAGACAAAATTACCGGGGGGTGCCAGTACAACTTTCGATGGGGATTTTGCACACCAAGAATGGTTCGCTGGTATCGTTGAATGGAGATTTTGTGTCGGAGAGCCAACTGTCGGGCAAAGTCGTATTAACCGAAGTGCAAGCCCGAGAGAAGGCGTTGGCATTTTTGCCAGCGGAGAAATATTATTGGCAAGATCCGCAACAAAACGAAGCGTTGCAGCGGGCAACGGGGGTAAAGGATACCACCTATTTCCCGGTTGGAAGTTTGAGTTATTGTCCGAAAGACTTCAATTTATCTGGAATCCATCGTTTGGCGTATCGGTTTGATGTGTTGGCCAGTGAGCCTTTGGCGGGGAAGACGATTTGGGTAGATGCAGAAACTGGGCTGGTATTGGCGAGCAGCGATTTGATTTTGCACACGGATGTGAAGGCAACGGCGATCACCAAATACAGTGGTACGAAGACCATTACGGTGGACAGTTTATCGGCGACATCGTACCGTTTGCGTGAAGCGGGTAGAGGCAAGGGTATCGAAACGTATGATTTGAAAAAGGCGACGATCTATACGGGTGCCGTAGATTTCACGGATGTTGACAAAACCTGGAACAACGTAAATACGGCAAAGGACGAGGTGGCAACGGATGCGCACTGGGGTGCGGAAATGACGTATGATTATTTCAATACGGAGCACGGCCGGAATAGCTTCGACAACAATGGGGCGAAGATTTTAAGCTACATCCATTACGGCACCAACTACAACAACGCTTTTTGGAATGGCAGCGTCATGACCTATGGCGATGGTGATGGAACTACGTTTACACCTTTAACTGCGCTGGATGTTTGCGGACATGAAATCGCGCATGCGGTGACAACCAATACGGCCAATTTGGTTTATTCCTACGAAAGCGGGGCGTTGAATGAGAGTTTTAGTGATGTATTTGGGCAATCGATTGAGATTTGGGCCAGACCCACGCAGTGGAATTGGAAGATTGGGGAGGACATTACGCCGAGCGGAAATGGGATCCGGAACATGGCAGATCCCAGTGCCGCGGGGTACAATCAGCCCAAATTTTATAAGGGTAACAAGTGGTATACCGGAACGGGCGACAATGGCGGAGTGCATTACAACAGCGGGGTGCAGAATTATTGGTATTATTTATTGGCCCAAGGGGCTTCGGGAACCAATGAGAAGGGGTGGAATTTTAACATTACAGCGTTGGGGTTGGCAAAAGCGGGTAAAATTGCGTACCGCAATTTGAGTGTGTATTTGACCAGCAGCGCGCAGTATGCCGATGCCAGAACCTTTAGTATTTTGTCGGCCGCCGATTTGTACGGACAGTGCAGCAACGAAGTGGTACAGGTGACCAATGCTTGGTGGGTGTGTGGGGTTGGCAACAAATACGATTCAGGTTATGTAAAGGCTGATTTTACCGGAGATACACTGTCGTGCAGAACCGGAATAGCCCTAAAGTTTTTGAATCGGTCAGACAATTACAAGAGCAGTTCGTGGTCGTTTGGTGACGGCAACACGAGTTTGGCTAGGAATCCATCCAATGTTTATGGGGCTTATGGAAAGTACAATGTGAAATTGGTGGTTGAATCATGTTTTAAGGGGTTCAAGGATTCTGTGACCAAGGTTCAATATGTGAAGATCGACAGTACGTATGATATCTGCAAGGCGTTTTTGATGCCCAAATCGGGCAGCGACAGTGCCATTGGTTGCAAGGGGTTTGTGTATGATGATGGGGGTGAGGACAATTACGGGGGGAACAAGGTAGTGCGGTTTGATTTGAAGTTGCCGGGTGCGGACAGTGTACGATATCGATTTAGGGTATTGGATTATGAGAACGGATTTGACTCGGTGGTGGTGTATAAGAACAGTTTGTTGGGGGTGAATCGCTTGGGTCGATTTACGGGGAATGTGCTGCCTTTTGCAGGAGCTTGGAAGGCGGAAAAGGCCGATCGGTTGATTTTTGTTCAGTATTCTGATCCGATGGTTGAGGGCAAGGGTTTCAAGGTGGAATACGAGGGGGTGTTTAAGCCGTTGGTGGCGAGTTTGGGTAAGGATACGGTGATTTGTTCTGGTAGGTCGGTGTCGTTGGTTGCGGCCGCCGCAGGCGGCCGCAACACAGGCTATTCCTACAGCTGGACAGGCCCTGGCCTGGCCGGTGGAGGGAATGCCAAAACCGTGACGCCCGCAGCCACGCAACAATATACAGTGGCCGTGTGGGATGGTTGTGCTGTAAGCCCCACCCTCGTTTCAAAAACAGTGTATGTGAAGCCGCCGTTGGCTGTGAAAATTAATCAATCCGATACCGCGGTATGTATCGGACAAACCATGTATCTCACCGCCAAAGCCTCCGGCGGTGATACCGTTGGTTATACATATCAGTGGTCGAACGGTTTGGGAACATCCGCCCTCGCAAACATCGTGTTAACAGATACTGTCCAAGTTTCAGTCACCGTATCGGATGGATGTTCTGTTGTATCGGCAAAAGATTCCGCACGATTGGATACTTACTTGCCGCTCATCATGGGGGTTTCAAACGATACCACCATTTGTGTGGGCCAAACATTGGATTTACTGGCCACCATTTATGGAGGAAGTAGACTTCACGGCGGAGGAGCTTATGTTTTGGATTGGAGCAATGGGGTGAAGGCTGGGTCGATACACGTATTTCCAACCACCACCACAAAATATTATGTGGTAGGTAGTGAGGGCTGTTCACCCAATGTATTGGACTCTGTATTGGTAACGGTGAGAAATCCGTTGTATTTGAGCCCTGTAGCGGATACCACACTCTGTCATGGACAAACCTATGCCGTTCAATTGTTGGATACAGGCGGTTTGGCATCGGGCAGGAAAATCGTGTGGGACAGTGCATCGCTCACAGGAAATAATGTAGTTGTGAATCCCTTGTCTGTGGGAACAACCACCTACCGCGTGCATGTGGAAGACGGATGTACGGTGGAAAACGACACCATTCAGTTTGTTGTAACCAGGCGGACGCCTTTGTTGGGAAGCATTTCCCTGAGTGATACGGTCCTTTGTTTCGGCGATGCTACAGATGTATTGATGTCGGCCAGTGGCGGCAGAACATCAACCCTTACCTGGAAGCTCGATGGGGTGGCAACGACGCAGACGACCCAAACCGACAATCCCGCTATGAGTAAAGTGTATACCTTGCTGGTGGAAGATGGTTGTTCGATTCCTTTTGTGGATACCATCGGCGTGGTGGTGGCATCGGCAAAAATCAATTTGAGTTTGTCGGCATTTGACTCGGTCATTTGCGCTGGGGCGTCTTATGGATTTTTGGATGTGATGGGTGTTGGTGGGTTTGCGCCATTGAGTTATACATGGGATGATCCTGCCAAGCAAACTACCGCGAAAGCGACAGGATTGGGAAAAGGCAAGTATACGTTACGGGTGTGGGATGCGCAAGGATGTAAGGATTCGGCATCATACTATGTCAATGAATTCGTATCGCCCATGAAACCATTGAAAGACACGGTAATCGCCCGTGGAAGTATGGCTCGATTGTATGCCCGAAACGGACAACAGTGGCGTTGGTCGCCCAAGACATTCATGATGGGTAGCGATACTTTGTGGCAGGTGCTTGTACGTCCTACAGACAGTATGCAATACCACTTGTTGGCCTTGGACAGCAACGGTTGTTTGTTCCGCGATTCGATGTGGGTAAGGGTGGTGGATCCAGAAGTGGTTCGAATTCCCAATATCATCACGCCCAACGGAGACGGCGACAATGATTTCTGGGATCTTTATGAATTGTTTGAATACGATCAACGCGGTGTAAACATTTACAATCGTGCAGGTGAGTTGGTGTATTCAAGCGGCGCCTATAAAAATACTTGGGATGGGAAAGACAATCAAGGTGTGGCGTTGCCGGTTGGGGTGTATTTCTATCATTTGAAGCACAACGTAACGGGTGAGGAGCATCGGGGGTTTGTTCAAATTATGCGATAGGGTATACGAAGATGGGGTTCACAGAAGCATATTATGAGTTTTTTATCGGCCTAACGGCCAATAATAATAAGACTTGGTTCGATGCACATCGCACAGAATACGAGCATGAGGTGAAGGCGTTGTTTCAGCATTTTGTGGGGTCGGTGTTGGAGAAAGTGACAGCCATCGACGGTCGGTTCGGCAGTTTGCAGCCCAAGGATTGTATTTTTAGAATCAACAAAGACATTCGATTTTCCAAGGACAAATCGCCATACAAATTGCATTGCTCAGCCGCAGTGCAGTTGGGCGGTCGCAAGCAGATGTCGGCCGGAGGCATGTACCTGGAATTCGGTCCAGATTTGTGCGCGATTTATTCGGGGGTGTATTTGCCAGAGAGGGAAGAGTTGCGAAAAATCCGAGAGCGCATTGCAACGGATCCGATGGGGTTTGAGCGGGTGATCCAAGAACCGAGGTTTGCGAAGGCTTTTGGGTCGGTTTTGGGAGAAAAGAACAAACGGATTGATGCTGATTTGATGTTGGCCTCAGCCACCCAGCCGTTGATTCTGAACAAGCAATTTTACGTCAGGCATGTGGTAGAGCCGGAAGATACATTTCGCGGTGATTTCGATGATTACGTGGTGAGAATATGGGAGGCGAGCAGGGACTATAACGACTTCATCGGTGGATTTTGAGGCGTATTCGCGCACTGCATTGAAATCAATCATATAAACCCCTAACTTTGTTGGGCAAAACGCAGATTACGGATGGCAATTGAAATCAAAGTGCCCGCACCGGGCGAATCGGTGAGTGAAGTAACTATCGCCAACTGGCTGGTAAAAGAGGGCGATTGGGTAGAAATGGATGCCCCTTTGGCTGAATTCGAGAGCGACAAAGCCACTTTCGAGGTGAATGCAGAGAAGGCGGGTGTGGTTGAAAAACTCATCGGAAACATTGGTGATACGATCGCCATCAATACAGTGATTGCGGTAATCAACACAGACGCTGAGCGTCCTGCCGCGGCTGCACCGCCCGCAGCTCCTGCGAAGGCAGCAGATGCGGCCCCAGCAGCACCCAAAGCAGAGGCCCCCAAAGAAACCCCTGCCAAAGTAGAAGCTACCCCCGTTGCTCAAGACACCGACTGGTCACTGGTTTCTCCCGTGGCAGCGCAGTTATTGCAACAATACAACATCGCTCCCAGCCAGGTAAAAGGTACGGGTGCGGATGGCCGTGTAACGAAAGTGGATGCCCTGGAAGCCATTGTGGCGATGGGTGGCGTAGCGGTACAATCAGCCGGTGGAAGTCGCGCTGAACGTCGCGAAAAAATGTCAAACTTGCGCAAAACCGTAAGCCGCAGATTGGTGGCGGTTAAAAATGAGACGGCCATGCTCACAACCTTCAACGAGGTGAACATGAAGCCCATCATGGATTTGCGTGCTCAGTATAAAAAGAAATTCGAAGAAACCCACGGTGTGGGGTTGGGATTCATGAGCTTCTTCACTCGCGCTTGTTGCATCGCCCTCGGAGAGTGGAAAGCGGTGAATGCGAGCATCGAAGGCGAGGAAATTGTGTACCACGATTACTGCGATATTTCGATTGCCGTGAGTGCCCCCAAAGGATTGGTGGTGCCGGTGATTCGCAGCGCAGAGAAATTGTCGCTCGATGAAATCGAAAAAGAGGTGAAGCGATTGGCAACCCGCGCCCGCGATAACAAATTGGGTTTGGATGAAATGACAGGTGGAACCTTTACCATCACCAATGGTGGTGTATTTGGTTCGATGATGAGTACGCCCATTATCAATGCACCCCAGAGTGGTATTTTGGGGATGCATAACATCGTTGAACGCCCGGTGGTTGAAAACGGACAGATTGTAATTCGTCCGATGATGTACTTGGCCTTGAGCTACGATCACCGCATCATCGACGGTCGCGAAAGTGTGAGTTTCCTCGTGCGCGTGAAGCAGTTGTTGGAAAATCCTGAAATGATGTTCGATGGCAAGAAGCCTGAAGAACGCGTATTGGGATTGTAATGGCTAAGGGGCTGTGTCCCTGATGTAATTCTATTGGATTTATTGCTGCCGTTGTGTGATTACACAAGGCTTGTTTCGAGGATGCAGTGATGCACGTGTTCGTGCTCGATTTCATGTCTCACCCGCTCTTTGATGGCTTCTTGCTCTGCGGCACTCAGTGATCCGTCTAGCATCAGGTGTGCCGTCATGGCATTTCGGGTGGTGCTCAGTGCCCAAATATGCAGGTGGTCGATGTTTTTAACACCCGGAATACTCAAGATTCTGGTTTCTACAAGGGTGATGTCGATCCCCGCAGGTACCCCGTCGAGACTGAGCCTCAAACTCTGCTTGAAAAGGTTCAATGTGCCAAACAAAATCACCATACAAACCAGTATGCCTAGAATGGGGTCAATCATGTTAATCCCAGTAAAACTAATGAGTAAGCCTCCGATGAGTACCGCCAAACTCACACCTGCGTCGGCGGCCATGTGTAGGTAAGCGGCGCGTGAATTGAGTTCGCTATTCTTCATGAAAAGCAAAGCAGTGGCGGTATTGATGATGACTCCAATGCCCGCGACCCAGCTTACTGTGCTGCCCGAAGTGGGTTGGGGGTCAATGAATCGGATGTAGGCCTCATGTCCCATCGAGGTAATGGCGATGAAAAGCAGAATGCAGTTGGCTAAAGAGGCCAAAATGGTGGCTTTTGAAAAGCCATAGGTGTACACTTTGGTGGGTTGTTTGGCAGCCATTTTGAAAGCAAACAGGCTGATGATCAGGCCTGCTACATCGCCCAGATTGTGCCAGGCATCTGCCAATAGGCTCAAGCTGTTGATTTTGAAGCCGTAACCAAATTCAACGAATACAAAGACCAAATTCAGGATGATGCCTGCCAAAAAGCGAGGTCCCATATTGTCTTGCGGGGCACTGTGACTATGGTTGTGCATAAAGAG
>JBANFU010000021.1:0-8548 GCA_037975865.1 Bacteroidota bacterium | reverse complement strand
TGGGAATGAAAAACCACGAGGCATGTGATAGGTATTGTAGGCTCCACAATTTGTCGAAATGCTGCCAAGTTTGGGAATTTACCAAAGTTTGGTAGAGGCTGGCATCATAAGAATTGCTGGGAAAGAGGACCATTTTTAATCCCATCACAAGGAGCACTGTAAGGAAAAGGTACAGGCATTGCTTCCTCGAGATCGAAACCAGGGCAAAACCGGCGATGATGAGCACGTACAGCCATCCAGCGGGGTGGGACAGCAGGGTTACCAGCAGCGTGAATGATACTGTGGCCCAAGACCATCGGAAGCTATCCGTTGGACTGTGTTGTTCAATGAGTAGCCAGCTTGTAAGAAAGGCTAAGGTGCTCAGTCCGATTTCACTGTAGCCAATGAAAAATAGTTCATTTCCCCCGGCGAGTATGAGAAAAAAGAGCATCCATCGGTGTGTGCTTTGGGCAAACAGTATCCAAAGGATCCAGGCCATAATGGGTAGGATGAGGTTGAGTCCTTGCAAAACCCAGAAGGCCGGTGCACCCATGGCGGCGAGGAGTTGTCCTGGCCATACAATCAGCTCGCAAGCAAATCGATCATAGAACAGCGACTGGTGATTGAGAATGCGGAAAAGGGTGTAAGCACTGTCGGTATGCAACCAGCGCGCCTCGCCCAAATGAAAAACTACAAACAACCAAAGGGGCCATATCAGGCCTTCGCCATAGCGACCCAGCCACCGAGATTTTGCCGTGATCACTGGGTTTGATGGGCTGTCCATGCGATTGGATTGGTGGGTTTATTCCTCCGCCAAAACGACGTCGGTCTCCAACACGGTTTTCACAATTTCTGGCTCATCGTCCTTTTCTACCACCAAGTTGTCAATGATGAATTCCTGTCGTTCCGGGGTGTTTTTCCCCATGTAGTAGTTCAGTAATTTTTCAATGTTCGATTCTTGGCTCAGGATCACGGGCTCGATGCGGATGTCGGGGCCGATAAATCCAGCAAATTCGTCGGGCGATATCTCTCCCAATCCCTTGAATCGGGTGATTTCGGGTTTGTTGCCCAATTTGGAGATGGCGTTCCGTCTTTCTTCGTCGGAGTAGCAGTAGATGGTCTCTTTTTTATTTCTCACCCGGAACAAGGGGGTTTGAAGGATGTAGAGGTGTCCATTTCTCACCAAATCCGGGAAGAATTGCAGGAAGAAGGTCATGAGAAGCAATCGAATGTGCATACCATCAACGTCGGCATCGGTGGCAATAACGATGCGGTTGTAGCGCAAGTTTTCGAGACCTTCTTCGATGTCGAGGGCGTGCTGAAGTAGGTTAAACTCTTCGTTTTCGTAGACGATTTTTTTCTTTAGGCCATAGCAGTTTAGGGGTTTACCGCGCAAACTGAAAACGGCTTGAAGGTTGGGATTGCGACTTTTGGTGATGGATCCACTGGCGCTGTCTCCCTCGGTGATGAACAGGGTGGTTTCGAAGCGCACATCCGATTTGGCATCGCTGAGGTGGGTTTTGCAATCGCGGAGTTTCTTGTTGTGCAAGTTGGCGCGTTTGGCGCGTTCTTTGGCCAATTTTTGCACGCCTGCCATGTCTTTACGCTCGCGTTCGTTTTGCAGAATTTTTTTCAGCAGGGCGTCGGCCGCGGTGGGGTTTTTATGGAGGTAGTCGTCAACGTTTTTCTTGACGAAATCGAGCATCGCTGTTTTGATGCTGGGACCATCGGGGCCCATATCGGCGCTACCGAGTTTGGTTTTGGTTTGGCTTTCAAATACCGGCTCCATGATGCGAATGCTGATGGCGGCGGTAATGGAGGCGCGGATATCTGTAGCGTCAAATTCCTTTTTGTAGAATTCACGGATGGTTTTCACAAAGGCTTCGCGGAAGGCCGCCAAGTGGGTTCCACCTTGGGTGGTGTACTGTCCGTTTACAAACGAATAGTATTCTTCTCCGTAGGAATCGGTATGGGTAAAAGCGAGTTCTACATCGTCGTTTTTCACGTGAATGACGGGGTAGAGTGCGGCTTCGGCTGTAACCTTGTGTTCGAGCAAATCGAGGAGGCCTCGCCGCGACGCATAGCTCTCGCCATTGAATTTGATGGTGAGCGCTGCGTTTAGGTAGGTGTAGTTCTTGATTTGTTCGCGCAAAAACTCGTTGATGAAGCGATAATTTTTGAAGATGCTGGCATCGGGTTCAAAGACCATCATGGTGCCGTTGGGCTCCGTGGTTTCTGACTCGGGCGCATCTACAATCAGTTCACCGCGTTCGAATTCGGCCCGTTTGGTTCGGCCATCGCGGAAACTTTGTACCACGAAATAATTGGACAGTGCGTTTACGGCTTTGGTACCCACGCCATTCAAACCCACAGATTTTTGGAAGGCCTTGGAATCGTACTTTCCCCCGGTGTTGATTTTGGAAACGCAATCAATCACCTTGCCCAGGGGAATACCCCGACCCCAGTCGCGAATCGATACCCGTTTATCGTCGATGGTGATTTCAATTTTCTTACCATTGCCCATCACGTGCTCGTCAATGGAGTTGTCGACAATCTCCTTTACCAATACGTAAATTCCATCATCGGCGGCGGTTCCATCGCCCAATTTCCCGATATACATCCCGGGACGCAGGCGGATGTGTTCTTTCCAATCGAGACTTCTGATTTCGTCTTCGGTGTACCTGGCCTGTTCGCTCATAAATACAATATTAATGCTTGGATATTAACCACTATACCCGAGTTTTTCACATCCTTCACTTATTTTCGCGATATGAAATGGTATGGATTGTTGGGTGTGCTTTTGATGATTTCGGGGTGCACGTCGAAATTTGATCAAGATTTGGCCAAAGTATCGCCTTACGAGGCGATGATAGTTCCCAAAGTTCAGTGGGATCAATTGCCAGATTCGGCCACGGCGCCCTTGATGACTTTTGCCAAGGCCCATCCAGAATACAAGCACAGCAGTGATTTCGTGTACGTGTGTACCAAACTCGCGGAGCGACAGGGGTTGGTATTCAAAGCGGCGGAGTACAGCGAATATTACATCGAACAATTTAAACCCACGGGCAAGCCACTGATGGAAATGTTGGTGGTGGCATCGCATTATTACGAGCAGGGCGGTGCATTGGACAAAGCCTTGAAATACTATCAGCGTTTGGCCAAGGAGTTTGGGAATGAAGAGGTGGGGAAACAGGCCATCGTGATGATTGATATGCTCAATTTGGGCTTGACGACTCCTGAGGCCCAGATGAATTACATTTTGCAAAAAGCGGCAAAGGATTCGGCCAAAACGGGGAATGCTCATTGATTCCTTTCATAGGGTTCACAATTATTTGCGGATTTCGCTGACGGACAATTGCAATTTGCGTTGTTCGTATTGCATGCCGGAGGAGGATTACGATTTTACACCAGCCAGTCGGTTGATGCAGGTCGACGAAGTGGTGGCCATCGCCCAGGCGTTTGTTGAGGCGGGTGTGACGAAGATTCGACTTACGGGTGGTGAACCCTTGGTTCGCAAAGATGCCGCCCAGATCATCGAAAAGTTAAGTGGTTTGGGGGTGACGTTGACCATGACAACCAATGCCACAAGGGTGCATGAGTTTCTAGACTTGATGCAGGCGGTGAGTATGAAGAAAATCAATGTGAGTTTGGACACCCTCAACCGGGATACGTTTTTGTTTTTGACCAAGCGGGATCTATTTGATCGGGTAAAGGAGAACATTGCGTTGTTATTGGAGCGCGGGTTTGAGGTGAAGGTGAATGCGGTGGTGATGCGCGGTATCAACGATGTAGAGATTTTGGATTTTGTTCGATGGAGTGCAGAGGCACCGTTGGACATCCGGTTCATTGAGTTCATGCCGTTTGAAGGGAATCGCTGGGAACAGGAAAAGGTGGTGACTTGGCAACAAATGTTGGATGTGGTAAGAAATGCCTACGGCGCCGGGATTGAGCCACTGCCGCGACAACCGCATGAAACGGTGAAGCAGTATCGCGTGGTGGACGGAAAGGGTACTTTTGCTGTAATTAGTACGTTGAGTGCGCCATTTTGTGGCGATTGCAATCGGATGCGATTAACGGCGGATGGGAAAATGAAAAATTGTCTGTTTAGCAAGGGGGAAACGGATTTGTTGGGTGCGCTGAGAAGGGGTGAGTCTTTGTCGGCCCTGATCCAACAAACGGTAATGGAAAAGGCGTTGGCGTTGGGCGGACAGTTTGCGGCGGATTTGGAAAACATCGATGCCTACAGCATTGTGAATCGCAGTATGATTACCATTGGCGGATAGTCTGTAAATTGCACCTTGATGTCCCATTTTTTAATTTCTGTGGATGAGGCGAAGGCTTTGATCAAGGACCGTGTGGTTGCTTTGGCTCCTTCACGGATGTTGCTGCGCGATGCCTTGGGTCTGTGTTTGTCTGAGGATATTTTTTCTCCTGTGAGTATGCCGGGTTTTGCGCAGAGTGCCATGGATGGGTATGCGTTTTCATGGGCTGGATACCAGCAATTTGGCGCGTTACAAATTGTGGGTGAGGTGGCAGCGGGGGCGGCCGAGGCAGGGCCGAGACCCGCCCCCAATCAAGCCGTCAGGATTTTTACAGGGGCGCCGGTTCCGGAGGGGTTTGATACCGTGGTGATGCAAGAAAAGGTGAGGGTTGATGGTGGATTGCTCTATGTGGAGGATGTCGCCTTGGTGCAAGGACGGAATGTGCGTTTGGTGGGCAGTGAAATTGTGCAAGGGGCATTGGCCATGGAGGCCGGAACCCAAATTACCCCGGCGGCTGTGGGTTTTTTGGCCAGTTTGGGTCTGACCCATGTGAGGGTGATTCCTAGTCCACGCATTGCGTTGATTGTGACCGGAGATGAGTTACAAACACCGGGAGTACCGTTGTCTTTCGGACAGGTTTATGAGTCGAATTCCCAATTGCTGCAAACGGCGCTGCAGTGGTTGCGATTTTCGCAAGTGAAAATTCACTATGCAAAAGACGATTTGTCTTCGTTAACGCAGACATTGGCGGCGGCGACACAAGTTTCGGATTTGGTTTTACTCACCGGGGGTGTGAGCGTGGGGGATTACGATTTCGTACCCAAAGCCGCCGCCGCCGCTGGCGTGGAGCCTGTATTTCATAAAATCAAGCAAAAGCCCGGTAAGCCCCTATTTTTTGGGGTGAAGGGGGATACTGCGCCTTCCGCGGATGGTATTACGGCCTTGGCAGATGTTGTCGGGGCGGCGGAGGGTACTGCGCCTTCCTCGGAGGGTGCTCATGTAAAATCTGATTTGGGTTCAGCGAAACAAACAGTGGTTTTTGGACTGCCGGGTAATCCGGCATCGGTGTTGACTTGCTTTTATCAGTACGTAACGTTGGCTTTGGAAAAACTCACGGGAACCAGGGTGAGTCCGATAGGCTGTCGTGCCCAACTGCAATCTGCCTATCAAAAACCCGCCGGTCTTACCCATTTTTTGAAAGCCGATTTGCGCGCCCCCGAACATGAGCAAGCAGCTGCAACGGTCTACTTGATGGGTGCCCAGGAATCGTTTCGCTTGAGTTCGTTCGCCGTTTCCAATGCCATCATTGAAATTCCCGCGGAGACCACCGCCGTGGAAAAGGGGGATTGGGTTACCGTTTACCCCATTACCTAATATCAAATTCACTACCTTCGAAAACCATGTTTGGATTGGGTGGACTCCTCTGGTTGGGACTTTTTTTTCTTGTGGCATTTTTGTATTCCGCGGTGGGACATGGCGGTGCGAGCGGTTATTTGGCCTTGCTGTCGCTCCATGAAATAGCCCCAGAATACATGAAGCCCATCGCCTTGGTGCTAAACCTCTTGGTGAGTGGAATGGCGGTTATTCAATTTTATCGTCAAGGTCATTTTTTGTGGCGATTGTTTTTGCCCATTGCGTTGTTTTCCGTGCCGATGGCGTATTGGGGCGGATTAACACCCCTGAAGGATTTATGGTATCAACGTGGATTGGGTATCTTTTTATTGGTTTCTGTGGCGATGATGTTGTGGACTACCGATAAAGGCGATATCGATACCGATGCAGCGGACTCCGTGAACCACAGGGGTGGTTGGTGGAACAAGCAAACAGGCATTGCGGCCTTTATGGGGGCCATCATTGGCTATGTTTCTGGTTTGTTGGGCATTGGCGGTGGAATATTGTTGTCGCCGGTGCTGTTGATGATTCGTTGGACCCAGCAAAAGCAAACGGCGGCGATCAGTGCGGCGTTCATTTTTGTGAATTCCGCAGCTGGATTGTATGGGTTTGTGCAACAACACACGCCTTGGGTTATTTCCTCACAAAAGTTGGGCGGTTTGACGGATGTAGTGATGGGCACAGAGATGTTTCCGGATGCAGGTTGGTATATTGTGGCGATGATACTTTCTTATTTGATTGTGCCGGTATTGCTGGGCGGATTGATGGGTTCGTGGTACGGCGCCAAAAAATTCAATCAAACCGTGATGAAATACATTTTGTGTGCGGTGTTGTTGATCGCGGCGATCAAATTACTTTTGTAATCATGCAGGTAAGATTGTTGTTTTTTGGGAATTTGACGGATGTGATGCCTTCCACAATGTTGGATTGGGATTGGAATGGTGATGGGAAAACAGTGAACGACCTGCTCAATATGTTGTATAGCAGCTATCCCAAGTTGAAAGGCAAAACCTTTCGCGTGGCGGTAAATCAACAATTTGTTGCCATGGAATATGGGCTGACATCAGGCGATGAAGTTGCCTTGATGCCACCGTTCTCTGGGGGATAATTGATTAACTCAGCTTGTGATGGATGCACCCTTGGAACTCGATTTTTTAGACCGCTATCAGCGTCAGCTGTCGTTGCGAGAAGTGGGCCTACCCGGGCAGCGCGCGCTGCGCGCTGCCCGGGTCATGATTGTTGGCTTGGGTGGCTTGGGCTGTCCAGCCCTTCAATACTTGGCCGCGGCAGGGGTTGGACATCTACTGTTGGTAGATGATGACGTGGTTTCGCTGAGTAACTTGCACCGACAGACCCTGTACGGACAAAACCAAATCGGAAAGAAGAAGGCGCAAGCCGCTGCCGAATGGGTGGCCCGTCTTAACCCCGAAATCCAAACAACGGTCATTGCTGAACGATTTACCGATCTCAATGCCATTGCGCTTGCAGAACAGGCCGACATCCTGCTCGATTGTACTGATAATTTTCCAGCAAGGTATGCCATGAACGATGCTTGTGCCAAGGTGGGTATCCCTTGGGTCTATGGGTCTATTGCTCGATTTGAAGGGCAGGTGGCCGTCTTTAACGCAGCGCGGAAGGATCAAGCAGAATCTACCGAGAAGGGTGGAACTCGGTCTTTGAACTACCGCGATGTATTTCCTCAAGAGCCCGGTCCTGGGGAAATTCAAAATTGTGAGGAATTGGGTGTGCTTGGGGCATTGGCAGGAATCATTGGATCGCTACAGGCCCTGGAAGTATTAAAGTATCTGTTGAAAATCGAAGGGTTGTTGATGGACCAGTTGTTGACCTATGACGGACTCAATCATCGAATGATACAATTTCAACTCCGTCCAACTACCACCTCAAAATCGTAACTTTACCCACAGAAATGTTGGATAAAAAACCCAAAAATATTTTCATTCAAGGGGCGATATCGCCGCAAAAAATTGGTGAAGACATTGCCCATCACCAAAAGAAAACGCAGATTGGTGCGCACAGTATTTTTATGGGACAAGTGCGGGCTGATGAACTGTTGAACGGGGTGGTAGAAGCCATTGAATACACAACCCACGAAGCCATGGCCTTGGAGCAGATGCATGTGATTCGCGAGGCCATATTTGCCAAATATCCCCTTACCTGTTTGCATATTACGCATAGCTTGGGACGGGTGAATGTGGGCGAAATCTGTTTGTTTGTTTTTGCATCGGCGGTGCATCGGAAAGAAGCCATCGATGCCTGTGAAGAGGTGGTAGAACGCATCAAAAAAGAGTTGCCCATTTGGGGTAAAGAAATTTGTCACAATAAAACCCATCAGTGGAAGGAAAATCGCGCATGATCAACATTACCCATAAATCCAATACCCTGAGGAAAGCCATCGCCGAAGCGGTGGTGAAAGTGTCGTCTGCGGATACCTTGTTGGCCGTGAAAAATAGTACGGTTCCCAAGGGCGATGTATTGGAATTTGCGAGGGTAGCAGGCTTGTTTGCGGTGAAGAAAACGGCTGACCTAATACCCGATTGTCATCCCATGCCCGTTGAGTTCACAGCCGTAAATTATTCGTTCTCTGAGTCTGCCATTCACATTCAGATGGAGGTACATACGGTCTATAAAACGGGTGTAGAAGTGGAGGCAATGCATGGGGTCTCTGTGGTGGCGTTAACGCTGTATGACATGCTAAAACCTATCGACAAAGGAATCGAAATTGCAAACATTCGGTTGCTATCTAAGACCGGTGGAAAGTCTGATGCGCAGAAACTGGCGTTGAAGGAAATTTGCTGTCGCAGTAGGGCCCATGTGGTGGTTTGTAGCGATACGGTTTTTCAGGGCGAAGCTTCAGATAAGGCGGGGTTACAAACGGCAGAGATGTTGCAAGCGGC
>JBANFU010000017.1:0-4098 GCA_037975865.1 Bacteroidota bacterium | reverse complement strand
AATGGGTTTGATTGGAGTTAATTTGGCTTGATAGATTTGGGGTTGGATTTGAATAGTTTGGGTTTGATTTGACTGCTATTTTGCTTTTTTAAGGCGTGATATTATTTTCTAGAATAGACACCTCACCGGTGGTTTACCCGTGAGCAAATAGCTGAACGAATCGATGACGAAATACATTGAAAACAAAAAAGACGGCCAAGGCCGTCTTTTTTAATATTTTGGTAACTATTCGACTTACGCCAAAGAGTTTACGTGCTTCTGCAAACTTGACTTCAAGTTGCCAGCTTTGTTCTTGTGGATTACATTGCGCTTAGCCAATTTATCCAAAGCAGAGAAAGCGTTTGTCAACAACTTCACCGCCTCTTCTTTTGAGGTAGCCTTGCGGATGGTCTTCACGATATTACGAGCAGTTTTGTGCTGGTAGCGGTTGAGATCGCGCTTGGCAGCGTTTGCTCTGATTCTCTTGATTGCGGACTTATGATTTGCCATTTCTGTTAAAAAGGACTGCAAAGATAACCAAATGCAATGAATTCAGCAAGATATTTCAAAATTTATCAATCATTTTCTGGGGCGAGTTGAACCTTGAGTCCATCCATTTCTGGAGACAGGTGCAGTTGGCATCCCAGCCTGCTGTTATTTTTGACGAAAAAGGCTTGATCTAGCATGCCCAACTCATCGTCTGAGGGTTCTGGCAAAGCATGATCGCTCAGCACATAGACCTGACAGGTGGCGCACATGGCCATACCGCCGCATTCACCCTTCACGGGTAGTTCGTTTGCTTTGCAGAATTCCATGAGATTTAACCCCATGTCGGTGGGTGCCTCATAGCTGCATTCTTGTCCGTTGCGGTCGATGATGGTGATTCGAATCAGGGGATTTTCCATGATTATCTCAAATGGGTCAGGTGATCCAAACTGTTTTTGATTTTTATTTGATAAAATGGCTGACTGTCGTCCTTTTCCAGCACATACAAGCAAACGTTGTCGTGTTCGAAATCATCCATCTGTTCCAGTGGCGTATTGGTCAACAAACACAGGAATCCCCGGAGTGCGCGACCGTGCATACAGATCAACACGGGGTTTTCAGGTCCGCTTTCGATTTTTTTAAGGCCTACTTTCTGACGTTTTTGCATCGCCAGGGGTGTTTCACCGCCGTTGATGGCTTGATTGAGTTCCCCGTTTCTCCACCTTTGTAACATCGCATAGAATTCTTTGCGCGAGTGTTCGCTGGGTTGTTGTCCTTCCAATATTCCCCAATTGATCTCATTGAGTTCGGGGATGATTTGGGTGGGAATATTCAACGGAGCGAAGGGGGCCACCGTTTGGTGAGTCCTTTTAAGCGAGCTTACGTAAATTCTTTGAAAAGGGATGTGCTTGTACGCTTGGAAAAAAGCGTCGGCCTGCTGCTGTCCCAAAGAATTGATGTCGGTGTCCACCCCAGAACCCTGCACGATACCCATCCGATTGTAATGGGTTTCCCCATGCCGAATGATGTACATTGTTTTTGTGGCGGGGGAGGGTGAACTTTGCATGGATACGAGACTGAAATGGAACTGTCAATGGCGACTGCAAATATACAACAGGGGATGGCGATTTATCGTAAGCCTCAGGCTTCCTTGCCGGAATTTTGCGTGGGTCAGTGGCGCACAGGTGTTTTGGAGTCATTGGATGAGGCAGCTACATTTTGTTTGCATCCGTTTGATACGGGTGCTCCTTTGAATTGGTTGAAGACAGAAAAGAGGGGCGCGGGATGGCAAGACTGCGGGGATGTTTGGACGGAGCGATTTGCCACCATCCCTACTTTGTTGATGCCAAGTTCTACTTCAAAGTCGGCATTTGAATCCGAAGTCTTGGGAATTCAGGCGGCCATTGCGAGTCATGCCATTGAAAAGGCGGTAGCGGCTCGTGTGGTTTCCACGGAAAAGCCCATGACGGCGGTTAGCATTTGGCAAGCCTTCTGTGATTTACATGAGGCTTATCCCACGGCGTTTGTTTTTTTGGTGATTCACCCTGTTTGGGGTTGTTGGATGGGGGCTACCCCTGAGACCTTGTTGCAGGTGAACGAAGATCAGGCCATGGTGATGTCGTTGGCCGGTACGTTAACGAAAGATCAGGGCGGTTGGACGTCGAAGGAGGCGTTAGAGCAATCGGTGACGAGCCGGTTCATACGCGACGTTTTGGAGCAGGATGGCATTGCGGACGCCGAGGAAACAGCGGTGGGTGAACTCCAGATGGGGGATGTACGACATTTGATGTCGGAGTGGCGCTTCAACCTCCCGCATGGGTCGCGGAGGATGGCGTCTGACGATAGGAGTTATCGGTCACAGGATGTTTGTTCTCTGCTCACGCGGTTGCATCCTACACCGGCGGTGGGTGGGTATCCCCAGCAAGCGGCCTTGGATTGGTTGGTTGCGCACGAGGGGTTGGAACGATCGCTGTACACGGGATACCTGGGCGTCATTGGTGATCAGTCATCTCATGTGTTTGTTACATTGCGATGTGTTCAGTTGTTTTCCCGTGGTTATGCGCTGTATGCGGGATGTGGCGTCAATGCCGGATCTGATCCAGCGGTGGAATGGTTGGAGACAGCAGCGAAAATGGATTTGTTGGGACGGTATTTACGATAATACATCGCCCAAAAGTTGTTATGGGGCTTGGTTGTCTCTTCCCGATTAACGGAAGATGGTGGGGTTGGGTATTCCTTGACCAAAATCGGTGGTCTCCAGGGCTTCCTTGGTAAATATGCCTCGTTTGGAGGGCTTGTACCCTGAATAATCTCCGGTAGGAATGTAGTAGTAAACATTGCCATCAGCGGAAGGGAAGGCGGGACCAATTTCGTCAAATACGATGGTCTTTTGTTCCTCTTCATACCGCATCAAAATGCGCGAGGATTTGTGATATTCAAAAACCACGCGATAATCTTCGGATGGATCTTCGAGTCCATCCCGAAACAAAGGGGCGCCCCAAACGGGTTTCATGGCGTTGGGTTCGGCGGATTCTTCGTCATTTTCGAAGCTCAACACATCAATGATGGAGCGATTGGAATTCACATTGTGTCCGTCGAACACCATCACGATGTAGTAGGTTTTCCCTTTCACTTTGTGTGGAAACAACTGGTAGTACAATCCCCCAATCCACTGGTTATTTTCTAGGGTTGTCTCCTTAACGTCCTTGGGTAAATTTTGCGCCGTATCGTGAAGGGGGTACAATGCGATGCCCTTTTTGGTTTTGCGTTGTATGAGGCCATATTGGTGAAAAACCCCATTTTTCAAAATGATGTTAAAGGTAAAAAGTTTGACATCCGCCTTTGGATGCGATGCGATGGCTACCGTGCTCATGCGCAAATTGGCAAATTCGTAATCGAAAGAGGCGGGATTGGAAAGAACTTCTTGCAGTTGTTGCATCAAGGCATCGGCCGCAGCAAATTTCGCAGAGTCTGAGGTGGAGGAAATCACACGGGGTGCAATGGACAGCAGGCTATCTTCCTCTTCTTGAAGCGATTGTGTGGCGCCGTTATTCTGTCCTTGTGCCTGGTTGAAAGTGGCCAGGCACAGGAACAGGAGCAGTGAAAATAAATGGGTTAGAGATTTTTTACACCGCATGGTATCGATGATTGGGGTTTAGCAGTTTTCTACCACAACAGCACTTGCGCCACCACCACCGTTACAGATGGCTGCGCCGCCGTACTTTCCGTTGTTTTGCT
Source organism: Bacteroidota bacterium (assembly GCA_037975865.1). Taxonomy (GTDB): domain Bacteria; phylum Bacteroidota; class Bacteroidia; order NS11-12g; family UBA955; genus UBA955. The sequence continues at coordinate 396 of JBANFU010000017.1, read as the reverse complement.
TGAGCACATGCAACAATGTTACCAAAATGCGCGCACCTGAGGCACCCAATGGATGTCCCAAAGCCACGGCACCTCCATTGACATTCACTTTGCTTGCGTCGAGGTTCAACAGTTTGTTGTTGGCCAAGGATACAACGGAGAAAGCTTCATTTAATTCTACAAAATCCAAATCAGCTACAGAAATGCCTGCGCGTTGTGCTGCGATGGGCAGTGCTTTTGCGGGGGTAGTGGTAAACCATTCTGGGCTTTGTTCTGCGTCTGCGAAACCGGTGAGTTTGGCCAAGGGCGTCAATCCCAATTCCTTGCATTTTTCACCGCTCACCAAAACCAACGCAGCGGCACCGTCGTTGATGGTTGAGGCATTCGCTGCGGTAACGGTACCGTCTTTTTGGAAAA
>JBANFU010000261.1:0-8297 GCA_037975865.1 Bacteroidota bacterium | reverse complement strand
AGACAGTATCTCTGATTTGCCTTCGGTTCAGGTGGGTGATCCATTCTGGGAAAAGTTGATCCTGGAAGCGAGCATGGAAATTATTGAAACCGGTGCTGTCGTGGGAATGCAAGATATGGGTGCCGCTGGTATCACCTGTTCTACCAGTGAAATGAGTGCAAAAACCGATGTGGGTATGGATGTTTGGCTCGATAAAGTGCCTATGCGCCAACCCGACATGAAAGGTTGGGAGTTGTTGTTGAGTGAGAGTCAGGAGCGCATGTTGGTGATCATTGAGAAGGGCAGAGAGAAAGAAGTGGAAGCCATTTTGGAAAAGTGGGATTTGACCTTTGCTCACATCGGTATGGTTACCGACACCAAGCACGTTCGTTATTTTATGGGCGATGTGTTGGAAGCCGATATTCCCGCCGAGTCATTGGTTTTAGGTGGGGGTGCGCCAGTTTACCGCAGAACTTGGAAAGAACCTGAATATTTGAAAGAAATCGCTGCGTTTGATTTGAGTGGTATCGCAGATGTGAGTTTGGAAGAGGCCAAGCAGGCTGCCCTTCGTTTGTGTAACGAGCCCAATATAGCCAGCAAGCGTTGGATTTACGAGCAATACGACTCCATGGTAGGTACGATCAACGAATCTACCAATTTGCCATCGGATGCTGCGGTTGTGAAAATCGTGGGAACCAACAAAAGTTTGGCGTTGACGGTAGATTGTAACAGTCGTTATGTATACGCAGATCCCAACAAAGGAACCCAAATTGCGGTATCTGAGGCAGCGCGAAACATTCGTTGCAGTGGCGGTGTTCCAACGGCCATTACCAACTGTTTGAATTTTGGTAACCCATACAACGAAGAGGTTTATTATCAGTTCAAAAACGCCATTGAGGGGATGGGAGAAGCCTGTCGCAAATTCGACACCCCCGTTACCGGTGGAAACGTGAGTTTTTATAATCAAAGTACCAACGGTCAGGCTGTATATCCTACACCCACCATTGGTATGGTTGGAATCATCGAAAAGCCCGAGCACAGAATGAGCGTGCCTTTCAAAGCGGCTGGCGATGCCATCGTTTTGTTAGGTGCCACGCGGAATGATTTGGGCAGTTCTCAGTATTTGGCCAAAGTGAAAGGCGTGAGCCACAGCCCTTGTCCGTCTTTCGATTTGGATGAAGAATTTGCCCTACATCAGTTGTTGGAAACCTTAGCAATTGAGCAAGCTGTATCATCGGCCCACGACGTGAGCGAGGGTGGTTTGTTTGTGACTTGCCTGGAAAGCGCGATGTCTGGTGGTTTGGGTTTTGATTTGTGCACAGAGCGCGGATTGCGCCTAGACGCAGGCTTGTTTGGTGAGAGTCAGAGCAGGGTGGTTGTATCGGTTTCCCAGAGTGGTTTGGATAAATTGATGAAGTTGGCCTCCAGCGCCGGTGTAACGGCAACTCATATAGGAACTGTGTTGAGTGATTCTGCCATTATTGTCAATGGTGAATCATGGGGTGATATGTCGGCCTTCGCCCAACCCTACAACACGGTAATTGCCTCTTACATGAATTAATTTTTCGCCATGACAACCTTCAGCTATTGGGAGCAACAGGGCTTGCAAGGCATAGATTGGGTTGTTTTGGGAGCCGGGTTGGTTGGATTGCAATCGGCCCGTTGTCTGAAGGAGTATGATCCCCAGGCCAGGGTTGTAGTTTTGGACACTCATGCCATGGGCAGTGCTGCGAGTTTGCGCAATGCCGGGTTTGCCTGTTTCGGCAGTGCGGGGGAGTTGTTGGATGAAATCCAACGAACCTCGGAATCAGAGGCATTGGCCTTGTACGAAAAGCGATTTTTTGGAATACAGCGGTTGATGAATCGCTACGGGGCGCATCAGTTGGGTTTTGAGGCTACGGGGGGTATGGAAGTGTTTTCTGCCGCTGACGCGGCGGGCGCCGAACGTGTGATAGCCTCGCTGCCCCTATTGAATCAACTATTATCGTCTATACAACCCGAAGGGGCATTTCACGTGTGCGATACCCAACCAACGGGTATGAACGTGTGGTCTGAGGGGGTGATGGCGCCGGCAGAAGGGGGGATTCAGACCCATTTGTTGTATCGCTCGGTTCGTGCCGATGCCATTGCGCAAGGCGTAGAAATTTACGAGGGTATGCATGTGCTGGGCTGGGAAGAGTCAACCTCGGGTGTGTGTTTGCAGCTCGAAAATGGCTTGCCGGTGTGTGCGCAACGGCTGTTGGTTTGTACCAACGGATTCACCCAGCAATTGATTCCAACGGTGGCTGTGTCGCCGGCGCGTGGACAAGTGTTTGTTACATCGCCCTTGCCAGAACTGCCGTTTCAGGGGATTTTTCATGCCGATCAAGGGTATATTTATTTTCGATCGCTTGGAAATCGATTGCTGATTGGGGGTGCGCGGAACCTAGATTTTGTGGGTGAAGAAACGTTTGATATGGCGGTTACCTCGTCGTTTGAACAGCATTTGAAAGCCTATGTGGAAACGGTGGTGCTTCCGGGTTCCGAAGTGGAGTTTACGCATCGATGGTCGGGGATTATGGGGATGGACAACAACCGAAATCCGCTGATTGGTTGGCACAGTGATCGCGTGTGTTTGGCGGTAAGAATGGGTGGAATGGGCGTGGCATTGAGCGCTTGGGTGGCAGAGGAAGTGGTTCGCGTGGTGAAGGGTGATATCGGAATTTGAGAAGTTTGTCGTTGATTTGAAAGTAGATGTCGGTAGATAATCATGAAATCGTAAAGGCTTTGCAGTTGTATGCCAGTTTGGCGGAATTGCACGAGGAGAATCCTTTCAAATACAAAGCGTTTGCTTCCGGGGCTTTCAATTTGCGAAAAATCAAAGAGTCGCTCGGAGATTTGCAAGAATCGCAATTGTTGCAGATCCCGGGGGTGGGAAAATCGGTGGCCAAAGCCATTGTAGAATATGCTGCTACCCGGAAGTTTCCGGCTTTGGAGGCTTTGCTATCGGTGACACCCGTAGGGCTGATTGCCATGCTGGGTGTGAAGGGGTTGGGGCCCAAAAAAGTGCGGTTGATTTGGCAAGATTTGGGGATCGACACGGTTGAGGAGTTGTTCGATGCTTGTCGGCAGAACCGATTGGTGGAGGTGAGTGGTTTTGGTTACAAGACGCAGCAGTCAATTTTGGATGCCATTTCATTTTCTTATGCGGCCCGAGGGAAATTTCATTTGGCGCGGGTGATGCCTTATGCTGAGGCGTTTTTGCAGGGTTTGCGCGGGGTGATGGGCGATGAAAAACACGGATATACTGGAGAATATTATCGCAAGAGCGATGTGATAGAAACCTTGGTTTTGTTGACAACGGCCATGGAGTTCAGTGGGATGTTGGCGCAGGAGTGGCAGGAAGTCGCCGCCGCAGGCGGCGCTCCTTTCTCTGGGTGGAATTTGGATGAATCCACCGGGAAATGGCATCACGAGCAAGGATTTGTGATGGATATTCAGGTGGTGTTGCATGGTGATTTCGACCGCGTTTTGTTTGAACAGGGTGCGGCGGCGAGGCACCTGGAACTGATTCAATATCAGTCCAAAGATTGGCAGGGGGATGAGAGAGCTACCTATGCGGCCAAAAATATCCCCTATGTGGTGCCGAGCCGCCGCGAAGGACATCGCGAATTGGATCGACCTGTAAAAGAGGAGGCGCTGATACAGTTTGCCGACCTAAAAGGCGTCCTGCACAATCATACAACGTATTCTGATGGGCTCAATTCGGTAGAGGAAATGGCCTTGTACGCCATGGAGATGGGGATGGAATATCTTGGAGTTTGCGATCACTCAAAAACTGCGGCTTACGCCCGTGGATTACAAGTGGAGCGCGTGCTGCAGCAATTTGAAGAGATCGACAATTTAAACAGCCAGTTGTGGCCGTTTAAAATTTTCAAGGGCATTGAGAGCGATATTCTCAACAATGGGGAGCTGGATTATGAGCCAGAAATTTTATCGCAGTTCGACATCGTTGTGGCGTCGGTGCACAGCAATCTAGGGATGCCGGAAGACAAGGCGATGCAGCGTTTGATTGCCGCCATTGAGAATCCATATACCACCATTTTGGGACATCCCACCGGTCGGTTGTTGTTGATGCGTGAGGGGTATCCCTTGGATCATCACAAAATCATCGATGCGTGTGCAGCCAATGGGGTGGCCATTGAGTTGAATGCAAATCCTTACCGATTGGATATCGATTGGCGTTACATCGATTATGCGATGGAGAAGGGCGTGATGGTATCGGTGAATCCCGATGCCCACGAAAAAATGGGATACTGGGATATGCAGTTTGGGGTGTTGAGTGGACAAAAAGGCGGCTTGCTGAAATCGCAAACCCTCAATGCGTTGAATTTGGTGGAGTTTGAGGCCTATCTTGCAAAGCGGAAATAATGAAACCGTCTGATAGACGTATTGTCGCATGAAAAAAATCTTGGTCATCCGTTTGAGCAGTCTGGGCGATGTGGTATTGGCCGCGCCGATTCTGAGAGCGATGCGCTTGCAAGCGGGTGTAGAGGTGCATTTGCTCGCCAAGCCATCCATGGGCGACTTGTTGCAGGGTGGGGATGCGGTTGACAAATTTTACACATGGGGCGAACCTGGGCTTTGGAAGCAATTGAAAGGTGAAAACTACGATGGGGTATTGGATCTGCACAAAAATTGGCGCTCGATTCAGGTCTTGTTTCGACTGTTGTTTTTGAACCCATCGCGAATGCTGAAATGGGATTGGTGCTGGGCTAAGTACGATAAAAAGCGTTGGCAGCGGGGTATGTTTGTAAAAACGAAATCACCGAAGTTTCAAGTGTCGCATGTTCAGGAGCGCTATCGAGATGCGGCCCATACATTGCTTGGCAAAATGAACGTGGAAAATCCATTCAAGTTGGATGCGTTTCAGGGAGGATTGCCCGATTTTGTAGGGCGGTCTGTGGATGATGAAGGACTACTGGCGTTTTTGGAGTCTTCGGGGGGATATGGTGTGGCCATTTTGGGTGGGACCTACGAGACCAAAAAAATTCCGCTATCGGTGTGGGAAAAGGTCTTTGATTCCGATGCGATGAGATGGGTGTTGATTGGCGGGAAAAATGAAATGGCGCTGGCTGAAGCGCTGATTTCAACGTTTGGCGATCGGTTGTTGAACCGGGTGGGGGTGTATGGGTTGTTGGATTCGGCGCAATGTATTGCCAAGGCATCAGTTGTGGTTGGCGGGGATACGGGATTTAGCCATGTTGCGGCGGCCTACGGCCGCCCGCTGTTGGTGATTTGGGGAAATACGCACCCCGGGCTGGGTTTTGCCGCAGGCAAAAACAATGAAAAAGTGCTGCATTTGCTCCCGCAGAATTTGTCGTGTCACCCCTGTTCAAAACTGGGATTTGAGGCCTGTCCCCAGGGCCATTTTCGGTGTATGAATGATTATTCCGCCTTGGAAATCAAATTATTGCTGCAAAAATTACAAGCGTTCACATAGGAAGGTAGTTAACTGTTATTTTTTCCTTATTTTCGCGATTCTTATTTTAGTATAGTAATAGATAGTGATGAAAACCAATAAAACCGTAGTAGGATTTTCGATTGTACTGGCGCTAGCCTGTGTATTCCAATTGTCGTTTACTTGGAAAGCCCAAGGATTCGAAAAAGAAGCCAAGGCATTTGCCGCCAAGGTAGCCGATAAAGGAGGCGACTCCAAGGAGGCTTACCGTCGTTACATCGACAGTCTCGGCAACGATGAAATTTACAACGTAGGCTTGGCTGGCTATACCTACTTTGAATGTAAGCAACGCGAAGTGAACTTGGGTTTGGACTTGCGCGGTGGTATGAACGTAATCTTGGAAGTGGACAAAGGTGCGGTAGTTCGCGTATTGTCTAACGATACCAAAGACAAAGATTTGAATCGCGCCATCAATGAAGCCAATACCGATGTGAGAGACAAAGGGGCTGATTTCGTGGATGCTTTCGTTGCCAATTTCAAAAAGAACAACCCCAACCGCAATTTGGCCAATTTGTTCATCAAAGGGAACAAGAGCACAATTCAATCAAATAGTACTGAAGCGGAAGTAGTCAATTTCTTGAGAACTGAGACCACCAGCGCGGTGGATCGTGTATACGAAGTTGTTGAAAAACGTATCAACCAATCAAACGTAACCCAACCTACCATTCAGAAAATTGATGGAGGTCGTATCAGCGTAGAATTGCCTGGCGTTGATAACCCACGTCGTATGGAAGAGTTGGTTGAAAAGAGTGCAAAATTGGAATTCTATGAAGTTTACGGCAATGATGGTCAGCGCAGAGATGGTACACGCATTTTGAATGCCTTGTACAAAGCCAGTAAAATGGCCCCTGTGGCTCCGAAAGCCGAGGAGGTAGATTCTACTTCTATGGATTCTGCGGTTGTAGCGGCTGCTACTCCCGCGGTTGTTGCCCCTGCTGCTACTGCTACTGTGGCGGATGGTCCAGTGGCTGTTGACAGCCCCAAAGTGGCAAGCACTGACAACAAAGAGAAGAAAGATAAAAAAGACGAAGCCAACGGAAGTCCTTTGGCCAAAATATTGCGTTCATTCGGAAACGATGGCCCAGGTTCGGCCGTGGCTGTAGTGAAGAAGGCGGATCGCGCGATGTTGACAAAAATGCTGGAAGATGAGCGTTATGCTGCGGTATTGCGTTTGGAGAGCGCCAAAGTAGCGTACAGTGCCAAGCCCCGCGATTACGAAGCAGATGGCAAAGAGGCTGTGAACTCAGACGAGTACTTCGTGTATTTCTTGAAATTAGACCGTGATGGTAATGCGGCTTTGTCTGCAGAAGAAGAGAACATCATTTCTGATGCACGTGTGAATACATCTCCAACAGGGGAGTTGGAAGTATCGATGGAAATGACCGCCAAGGCGGGAACCCAATGGGCTCAGGTAACAGGTCGTAACATTGGCAAGTATATCGCCGTGGTGTTGGATGATCGAGTTTATTCAGCTCCTGTAGTAAACCAGAAAATTAGTGGTGGAAATAGCCAAATTACTGGAAACTTCGACATCCGTGAAGCCAACGATTTGGCCAACGTGTTGAAGGCCGGTAAATTGCCTGCCCCTGCAAAGATTGTGGCTAGCGAACAGGTGGGAGCTTCTTTGGGTAAAACCTCTATCGACAATGGTATCAATTCATTGATTTTCGGTTTTATTTCTACGGTTTTATTCATGATTTTGTACTATAGTCGTGCAGGTTGGATGGCCATTGTTGCAGTATTGGCAAACGTTTTCTTGATCATGGCCATTTTGGCTAGTTTGGGAGCTGCTTTGACATTGCCGGGTATGGCAGGTTTGATTTTGACTGTGGGTATGGCTGTGGATTCAAACGTATTGATTTACGAGCGTATTAAGGATGAAATGGCCCTCGGCAAAGGGATTAAAACCGCAATTGCCGACGGATTCAGACATGCGTTGCCGGCGATCATCGATACACACATTACCACATTCATGGCCGGTTTAATTTTGACCTTCTCCGGTGCGGGTCCAGCTTATGGTTATTCAGTGATCCTTGTAATCGGTATTTTCTGTTCTATTTTCACGGCCTTATTCATTACCAGATTGTTGTTGGATCGTCGCGTGAACAAAGGAAAAGAAATTGAATTTGATACTAAATGGAACCGCAATTTCTTGAAGGATACAAACATTGATTTTGTAACAAACCGACATAAATACTATTGGATATCTGTTGTCATCATTATTGCAGGTGCTATCGCTTTCTACATCAAGGATGGTATCAACACAGGTATTGATTTCAAAGGGGGTAATGCTTTCATTGTGCAGCTTGACGCAAATAAAAATTATCAAACAGAGGACATTATCAAGAAATTGGACGAAACCCTTCCCGAGTCGAGCAATGAGGTGAAAACATTTGGAGACAGAGGTCAGTTCCGTATTGTGACAACTTACATGATCAATGCAGAAGGCGCTGAAGCACGCGATTCCATTAGAACAGCAGTGTTGGGTGCATTGAAAGATTTTGAGACCACAGCTCCGGAAAAAATCTTGTCCACTTCTAAGGTTGGTGCAGCGATAGCCACCAGTACGCGTGATAAGAGTGCATTCCTGGTGTTGTTGACGGTAATTGGTATATTCTTGTACATCGTATTCCGTTTCCGCAGTGTCGCCTATGGTTTGGGTGCTACGGTGGCATTGGTAAACGACGTACTGGTAGTATTGGCAGTATTCGCATTGTTAGACGGCGTTGTGCCATTCCCAACAGACTTTGATCAGCACTTGATTGCGGCCTTGTTAACTGTAGTTGGATACTCTGTGAATGATACCGTGATTGTATTT
>JBANFU010000054.1:0-3867 GCA_037975865.1 Bacteroidota bacterium | reverse complement strand
GAGGGTCGAAATTGTCAACAGCAATATGCAACCAAGCAGGGCCTTTTTCATGCGCATTAGTTAAAGGTGTATCGAGCTTCGATTCCGAAATCAGTGAGGGCCGTGTAAAACTGAGTGTTGATTTTGGGGTTCATGACCACACGGTTGTATTTGAGTGCCAAGTTGATTTTTTGATTTACCTGATAGGTAATACTTGGACTGATACGAATATTCTTCATGCCGGCGGTGTATCGGTTGATATCCACATCAATTTTGCGAATAACGGTCACGTTATCGGTCACACTCACTGTCATGTCGAATCGGAAATCATTGGGTAAATACACCCATCGACCATTTCTTCTCCAAGGCATGGTAATGCCGGTGGTACGGTATCCTGCGTTTAACTGGAATTCGTTGTTGCGCATTTCAGTCAGGTTGAAAGAGGATGCGAACAATTTCAATACCCTTGAGCGTTTGTATTCCAATCCTACCGTCCAGTTGTTTTTGGTCGTTACATTCAAGCCAATCAATGGGAAAAATCCTTCCGAGATGGTGGCATCGGCAATTTGGTATTTGGCGGTAAGGTCTTTACCCATAACCAAAGCTTCATCGGGCGTGTATTTTAAGTTTTGCGTGTAGTTTCCGATGGAGTAACGGCCGGTATAGGCGTGTTTGATGTTGATGTTGTTAAACCGATTGCCCAAGAATTTAATTTTGGTTAAACCATTGTAGTTTACGTTCCAGTTAGGCAGAGGAATGGCCGGGAAACCGGAAATGTCGCTATATCCAACATCCTGTCCAGAATAGGTTCCATAGAAAGCGCCTATCAAGGCATCTTGCGAATTTTTGCTATATCCCAACGGGAACTTGGTGATGGTATCGATGGCAGTTCCCCCGATGCGTTGCAATGACAGTCTTTGTGCCACCGTATAGCGATTGTTCAACATTTGTGTAAACACGGCATTGGGGTGTTGGTCAGAATTGGCAAAGGATTGGTCTTTTACAAAATGCGTTCTGAAGAACATACCGGTTACGTTGAAGTTCCCCGTTTGAGTAAGACCTTGGTCCATCCAGGCGAAGCCATCGTATTTGAATACGGATTGAGTTCCTTGGGTGTGGTTTCTGGCGAAGTCCAAGCGTATGCGGAAGTTCTTGATGGGTTCAATCGTTACGTTGGCGGTGAAATTTTCGGTTTTATTGTTTCTGTAGAAGTTGGATTGTCTACTGTCGTTTTTCAAAGCTCCCAGATCGGCAAGTTTGTAGCGAAGGTCAGGGTCTTGCAATCCAAACACAAAACCTAAACCGGGTTGCATATGTTTGAAATTGTTGCCGAAATAATCGGGCTTGTAGGCAAAGCCAGGGAGTTCAGAATTCTCCTTTAACTGATAGCTGAAGCCCACATTTTTCAGCATACTGATGAAATTGCCGGCGAAAATTTTGGCGGGGTTGGCCTTTTTTGTTTCTGGTTGACCTTTCTGTAGGGCACTTTCAAAACTGGGTCCTTCGTCGTCCTGTTTCGGTGCTGGGGTTGCCGCCGCGGGTTTTTTCACTTTTTTGGGTTTTTCCAAATCGCGAAGCCAGGGAATGGTTGAATACAACTGCGTAAAATTCAATTGACCACTCACATTGATGTCTTGTCCGTTTTGCAAGCGGTTACCCAAGGATTCAAAGGCCGGTGGTGCTTGATTCCATTCGTAACTGCCCACATAGGTGACCGTTGTGTTCATCCATCGCGTGAGCTTGGATTTGCTGAAGGGCAGGGTATAGGTTGCGTTGATGTTCTGGTAAAATTTGGTCATTCTACCCAAGCTCAAGAATTCGCGACGTACCGAATCCAATTTGATTTCATTATCCAATCGTCCGTAAGGTTCCTGAATACGCGAGGTGACATTGGCAGAATAATTGACTTTCATGGATTCTGTCAATGGCAAATTGGTGTTGAAATTGCGCAGAATGGTGAAGTTTTTATCGAACAGTCTGGGATTGACTTGGATGAATTTGTTGTTGTTACGGGCCTGTTGCTCACTGTACAAACGGTTGGTTTGCATTTGTGTGCTGAAACTAGACGGCATCAAGTTGTAATTGAAGTCCTTGATTAAGGCTAGGTTCTTTGATTTGATTTTGCGGAAAGGTTTGTGATATTTCGTGTTGCGGCTGTAGGTGTAACCGATGGTTGCTTGCGTGGTTTTGATGAAGTACTCTTCAATTTGTTGGTTTCGGCGGTAGTTGTTTTGGTAACTGTATCCGAACACGAAGTTGCTTGGCGACCATATCTTGGGCAATTTACCCATGGCGGAAGCTACCCTCACATTGTTGAAGTTGATGCTATACAAAGAGTTGTATTCTTCGGCTGCTTTTTTAACGGCAGCGCGGGTGGAGGCATCGGCAATGCCCGACAAAAATGTTCTAAGTTCAAGATCTGGATTCAGAGGGTAGTATTTGGGGCGAACATAACTTTCTGAGTATCCGATATACATAGGTACGCTCACACCGGCTTTCTTTGGAAAGAATTTACCCAACTCTAAGTTGGATGCAATGTCATAGTTGAGGTTGGTGCTCAAACTGCGATCGTTGAGTTTTTTGTCAACATCCCCAAATCCGATGGTTCTTACAGTACCACCGATATTGAGTTGACCGAAATCGGCCAACTGCATTTGAACGTTTGCCAGGGTAGCATACCCCCCTTTGTTGGCAATTTCCTTTACCCGGAGTTCATTGAACCAGGTTTCAAAGCACTTGGGGGAATTGCTGTTGTTTTTAATACCCACCATCATGACACGCATATTGCCCACATCGGGTAATCCCATTACAGTGATTTTTCCCTTACCCATGAATTTGATATAAGGGGCAGTCATTGGCCAAGCGGCATTCTGTCGGTCAATTTTTAAGTGGTAGAATGAATCCAATGCGATATCCATTAAATTCTCTGAGGGCCATATTTGCGCCGCAGCGTCACCGGCTCTCGAATTAACTGCGCCACGTGTGAGTTTCAAAGGAATTTCATATTCGTAGTAGTTCGAAGTAAGGTCAGTACCGAAACGAATAAACGCAGCTACCTCACCATCTTGGATATTTGTGTTTTGGCTTTCTTCCGCATGGATGTACAATTGCATGCGCTTGTAGTTGCGGGCATCAAACGTGGTGGTTTTGAAAGCCGCCCTACTGTCGCCAGATTTTAGTTCGCATACCTGCAATGAAAGGGCTTGCTCATTTTCCAAAACGGTACCCAAACTGGCCATGTTTTGAACGCGGTCGATACCTGGGGGTGAAACATAGGCAATCGGACTGCGGTTGCTATTTTCTTCGATGTTTACTGTGCTCACCACGAATTTGGTACCGTCGTTGGGGTCCTGAGGCACGATGACCCCGGGAGTTTTCAAACTGTTGGTGTATCTACGCCAATCGGCCCTAACCAAGTTGATGTAGCCCAAACGCAGCACTGCCGTGTCGTTAAAGCCAGTCATCACCATTCGCATGAAACGAATACTCTTGAAATCGCTGATGTTACCAACGGCTTTTTCGAATTCACGTATGGGAATTTTTAACTGATACCAGGTGATTAATCTATCTTTACCATTGCGCAATTTGGTGTTCTTAGTCACAACATCTGCAACATAATTATTCCCTATGCGCATGTCTGCGGTGTTGATCTTGATGCGATATTGGAAATAATCTTCGCTTTGGTTTAACGTGAAGTCGCGGTTAACATCCTCATCAGAGGGTATGGAGGTGCTTGACTTCGGCATTCCATCATATTTACCCGTGTATTTTTCGTTGCTGGAGTTGCCTTGAAGTCCTTGGATTCTTGCGTATCGGTTGATGATGTCCGCATCAAGCACGTCGTAGGCGTTCTCCAAATAGTGCAGGTAGTTGTCGTTACTGGGGTCC
>JBANFU010000189.1:0-6526 GCA_037975865.1 Bacteroidota bacterium | reverse complement strand
GCCGGACCTGATAGCTTTCCTGGTGGACTGAAAAGAATGCCTCAAATCATCCGCCGCGGTTCCAATGTTCTGTTCGTTGTGCTAGAAGGCATCAACCAACATTGGTTAGAAACCAAACAAGCCACCGCAGAGTCATCCCAATACCTGGATGGATTTCACATAAAATCGGAAAATCAATGGGAACCCCGTAAAACAGCCATGCCCAACTTGGTTAAATTGGCACAAGATGGTATGTGGTTTAAGCGAGCCTATGCTACGGGTGATCGAACCGACAAAGGATTGGCGTCGATTTTCACAGCATGGCCTTCACAACCTTGGCAAGGATTGTTGTTTCAGCCGAGTAAATGGACACTCGTCTCCAATCAAAAATTGCCCGACCAATTCCGAAGAGCAGGCTATAGCACGTCCTTCATCTATGGTGGAGACCCATCGTTTGCCAACATGGGATCCTTTCTCAAATTTGTGGGCTTTCAACAAATTGTATCTCCGCAGAATCAATCAATGTCGAGTTGGGGCGTGCCCGATCAATCCATGGTTCCCCAAGTGTTGTCTCAGCTAAAATCAATGAAGCAACCGTTTTTTGCCGCTTGGCTAACGCTCAGTAGTCATGAGCCCTATGAGGTTGTCAGTGAATCAGGTCTGACACAAGCGCAGAAACTTCGTAAGTCTATCGAGTACACCGACAAAGCGATTGGGGCGTTGGTCAAAGGAATGAAGGCCGCGAATCTTTACGATTCAACCGTGCTTGTCTTTGTGTCGGATCATGGAAAAACCGTTGGATTGCCGATCACGGAAGATTACGAACAAGAGTTTTTCAGAATTCCAATCATTATCACCGGCGGTCCGATGCGCGATATGTATAGGGGCGTGGCGCCGTATTTGGTTGTAAGTCAGACCGATATTTATGCCACTTTGGCAGAGCAGCTGCTCAATAATCCCGTATCTGTGCCATTTTCGCGCAATATGTATTTTGCCAACCATCCAGGAATGGCGTTGTCGTTTACCGATGGAAAAGCCGTGTTAAGTGCCACCGGGTTCAGACACCACCTCTTTCTTGATCACTTCAATCAGAAAACTGCCTCCGATTCCATTGTGTTGGGACTTCAATCGAAAATAATTCGAAGTTTTTTTTCGAAATAATGTAACATTTTTGACCACTTCTACGTCTATGGTTTTGTGGCATTAAATTTGACAAAGGTTAGACATGCGTAAAAGATTGAAAAAGAACTTCACACTAATTGCCTTTTTGCTGCTGATGAATGTGGTTGGTTTTCTTTCTGCCCAAGCCTACTTTTCCGGCACCAAGGGGTCAACTCACTTCAGTACCCAGGTGTTGTTAGAATCCGTTTCTTTCAATCCCAAAATGATCGCCCCCTCAAAGTGGTTGGAATTGGGTATTGATCTGCTGAAAAAGAATCGCTAAAGCCAAGGGGGCCTATATTGGGTTTTCAAAATTCGCTTCACACTTTCTTCTCCGACTGTGAAAAGTCGATCAGCAAGCACAAACTGTATCACGTGCTGTTTTGGTTGTTGTACGCCTCTCTTACGGCCTCGGTAATTCGAATTGGGAATACCTGGCTCGATTCATTTCAACGCCAACTTCCCATTGTAACAACCCATGCATTGGTGGTTTATGTGAATTTATACGTGCTTTTGCCCAAATTGCTGTTGGTTCGAAACTATTTTACCTACATCATTTCGGTACTTCTGTTGATTGTTGGGGCCACATTCCCTTTGGCGATACTCACACATCGCTTGGTGGCACAAGAGGTGATCCAAGATGAAGTTTGGTCCTCTTTTTTCTTGTTTTTGATTGCGGTTGGATTGTTTTTCAGTCTCATTCTGTCGATGACACTGAAATTCTTAAAAGAGTGGTACGAAGATCAGCAATCGAAAAGAGAGCTGAAACAGGTCCAGTTGCAAACAGAACTAATGTACCTCAAATCGCAAATCAATCCCCATTTCTTGTTTAATTCATTGAATAATCTATATGCACTAACCCTAATGAAATCAGACTTGGCGCCCCAAATTGTGCTACGTCTCAGCGATATCCTGCGGTACGTGCTCTATGAATCCAGCGCTGGAAAAGTCGATATTCAAAAAGAAATTCAGCATCTGCACGATTTTATTCAATTGGAAAAATTGCGTTTGGGTGAAAGGGTGACAGTGCAGTTGGATTTGGCTGAGCCCCATGAAGATTTCAAAATCGAACCCATGTTGTACCTCACTTTGGTAGAAAATGCCTTTAAACATGGGGCACAATCTGAAGTTTCTCAAGGTTGGGTCAACATAAAAGGCACTTCAACCGCAGACGGATATGCGCTGTTCGTCGAAAATTCAGTTTCAAAAATATCAAGTGATAAAACAGCGGGAGGCATTGGTTTATCTAACCTTCGCAAGCGTTTGGATCTAATTTATCATGGTAAATATCAATTAAACATTATACAAGATACCGACAAATATTCCGTTTCACTCGTACTAACATTGTCACATGGATAGCAAGAACATACGTTGTATTCTCATCGACGACGAGCCCTTGGCGCTTGAAGTATTAAAAGCCCATTTATCGTCGCATAAAAACATCGAAGTATTGAACACTTTTGGCAACGGATTGGATGCGTTGGAGTGGCTTAAAGATCACAGCGTGGATGTGGTATTTACAGACATCAATATGCCAGGAATATCGGGGCTCGATCTGGTGAAGAACCAATACCCATCGCCGCATGCAGTCATTTTTACCACGGCTCACCCAAACTACGCAGCAGACGCGTTTGAATTTGAGGCCTTGGATTATTTGTTGAAGCCCATTTCCCCGGATCGATTGGAGAAAGCCATCAAACGCCTGGAAGAATACGTCCAAATGAAAAAGGGTGGGGACGATGGTGTTTCACTCAAACCCGATTTTGTGTTTGTGAAAGTGGATGGACAACATCAAAAGGTCAATTACAACGACATCCAGTATGTGGAAGCCTTTGCGGATTACGTTAAAATATGGACAGCCAATGAAAAGCGCATCGTAACGCTGCAAACAATGCGAAACATGGAGATGTCCTTGCCCAGCGATTTGTTTGTGCGAATTCACCGAAGTTTCATTGTTGCCAAAAACAAAATCGAAGCCATCCAGAACAACGCGGTGGTGATTGGTGGGAAACAATTGCCCGTAGGTAAGAATTATAAAGATTTGGTGCAGTCCATCGTGCAACAAACCCGATTGCGCTGAGAATTGCCCCCAAATCCATCACTTTTTCGATCTTGTTGAAGATTTTTCCGGACGAACACCTTCGTTTTTACACAAATTTGACAATTCTAACACATTGGTAATCATTGTGTTAAAATAGTATTGTTTCAATATTGTCATAAAGATACTTGTTCACACAATAATGGACAAAATAAAAGGCAATAGAATCAGTTTATAGTGCAAACCCTCGCGGGACTAACCCATAAACTGATAACTAAAGAAAACTACTACTGTGTCAAAACTTGATTACAACAAAATTAAAAACCTGGCTGCCGCCAAACGTATTCCCATTAAAGAATTGGCGCGACGCTGTGACCTCAGTGAGCAAGGTTTTCACTACATGTTGAAAAAGCAAACCATGCGCGTTGACACGCTGGAACGGATCTGTGAGACGTTGGAGATTACCATGGTCGATTTGTTTGAAGGTGCTGTTGATACTTCCAATGTGATTGGTGCGGTTCCCGCCTCAAATACAGGTTCCTATGTTGACCTGATGGACAAGCTGGACACCATCATCGAATTGCTTCGTGTTGAAAAGTACGCCAAACTCGACTAATTAAACCGTCCGATAAGTTAATAAGGCTTCAGCGGCCAGCGCCTTCCAATCCATTTCATGATTGAATTGTCGATTTGCCTTTTCTATTAACCACGGAAAGGCAATTTCGCTGGGTATATTCCCTATGAGTTCGTCTTTGGCCATCGGACAGCCACCGAAACCGCCCAAGGCACCGTCAAATCTGCGACAACCATGCTCGAAAGCCGCTTTTACCTTGTCTAAGCATTCAACGGGGTTGGCATGTAAATGCACGCCCAACTCTACATGCGGCAATCGATGTTGGATAACCTCAAACAAGTCACCCAGAATTTCTTTGTTAGCAGAACCGGTAGTGTCGGCCAGTGAAATGGTTCTAATGCCCAAAGCGGCAATTTTTGCTGCCCAATTGGCGACTTCTTCAGCACTCCATTCATCGCCGTAAGGATTCCCGAAAGCCATACTTAAATAGGCCACAACTTCTTTGTCAGAGGCTAGGGCTATGTCTTGTATTCTCGCCAAACGCCTAAAAGCTTCTTCTCGCGAGGCATTGGTGTTACGCTTTTGGAATGTTTCACTCACACTCAAGGGAAATCCCAAATATTTGATTTTTGGATAAGCCACAGCCCGCAATGCGCCTCGCTCGTTGGCCACAATAACCAATAACTTTGTTGCTGTCTCTACCTCACTGATGGCTTGTATCACTTCCGCTGTGTCCGCCATTTGTGGTATAGATTCAGGATTGACAAAACTGCCGCAATCTAACACGTCAAACCCTTGGGCAAGTAGCGTTTTTAAATAGGCAACCTTTACCTCTGTGGGTATGAAGGATTTGATGCCTTGCATAGCATCTCTCGGACATTCAACCAAAGTGAGTCCGTGAGTCGTCGTCATGCCGCAATTTACTACAAGAAATCGAAGAAATATTGACTGATCTTTTTGTACAAATGCACACGATCTGGACCAACTACGTTGTGCTTGTGTCCCGGATAAACGAAATAATCGAGTTGGGCATTTCTGGCTTTAACCGCTTTGTCAACAAACATCAAACTGTGCTGCCAAACAACCACATCGTCATCGGCGCCGTGAATCATCAACAATCGACCTTGTAGCTTGTCTGCATAACCCAGCAAATTGTTGTTCTTGTATCCGTCTGGATTTTCTTCTGGACGATCCATGTACCGCTCTGTATACATGATTTCGTAAAAACTCCAGTCAATCACAGGTCCGCCTGCAACGCCCACTTTGAATTTGCCTGGAGTTCGGGTCATCAAGCTGGTGGTCATAAACCCACCGAAGCTCCAACCGTGCACACCAACGCGGGTAGAATCACACCAAGTCTGAGATTTCAACCATGCCAAACCGTCTAATTGATCCGCCATTTCTGCTGTACCCAACTGTCTATGAACGGCGTTTTCAAAAGCCAATCCACGGTGCCCAGAACCGCGGTTATCCTGGGTGTAAACGATATAGCCGTTTTCAGCCATGTAATGCATCCACAAATTACCACCGCCAAGCCATGAATTGGTAATCATTTGGGCATGAGGGCCGCCATATACGTACACCACCACGGGGTATTTCTTGTTTGGGTCGAAATGGCTGGGATAAAAAATACGGTAGTATTGCTCAGTGCCATTCACCCATCGTTTATTCACTTCCATTTTACCCAGTCCCAAATTGGCGATGGGGCTAGGGGAACTAAAAATGGATTTGAAATATTCACCATTTCCCAGGGTCAGTGTGGCATTTTCTGGTAGGGTAAACGTACTGACTTGTACGCCAGGATTTTGACGTGATGCAATGTAACCACCAATGCCTTTCATCACATCAATTGCAAAGATCTGACGAGGTGTTTGATAGCTCGAGAAAATATCCAACAAATAGCCATTTTTGGGGTTGTAACTACACTTGTTGGTCCCAGCAAAGGGTGTAAGGTCATGAGTGGTTTCTTTGCTTCCTTTTGCGATGGGCGTTGCCATACCTAGAGCATTCACTTTGGAATTGGCCCAATCCAAGGCATGCACGCGTCGTTCAAGGGGCGAAGCCATTGTGTTTTCGAACAACAAATATTTACCATCTTGGGTAAAGCCCAATACCTCTGTTACCTCCCAATTGCCTTTGGTGATTTGGCGAATGACTAGCTTTCCCTTTACGAATCGGAACAAATACAAGTGATTCCAACCATCGGCTTCTGATTGCAAAACAAAATCCGTATTTGAGTTGGGGATGAAAATCGGACCGCTCTCAGGTTCTACATATTTGGGATGGCTCAGCTGATAATCCACACTCACCAAGGCACCCGAAATCGCGTCGTATTTGCGCAACTCCATTTTGTTTTGGTCGCGGTTGACCCAACTGATGTAAATGAATTTGCCATCGGGCGTCCAAGTGACGTTGGTCAAATAATGATCATAACTACCTTGGGTATTCAAATAAACCAACCGCTTAGATTCGATGTGATAAACACCTACCGTTACGGTGTGACTGCTGTCGCCCGCCATCGGATATTTGATGCTGTTGGCTTTGGCTGGACGGGGTTGAATACCAAACATAGGGTAGTCGGTGACCCTGCGCTCATCCATGCGATAGAAGGCCAATTTGTCGTCGCCAGGAGACCAAAATAGCCCTTTGGAGATGCCAAATTCATTGCGATGAACACTCTGACCATACACAATGCCGTTGCCACCATCTTGGGTAATACGAATATCATTGAAGTTCAACCGCGAGTCATTGCCGGTGATGTAGAGGTCGTTGTT
>JBANFU010000149.1:0-3929 GCA_037975865.1 Bacteroidota bacterium | reverse complement strand
AGTCATGACCGTTATCTACATGGACAAAGCCATGATTCTCAAACAACCGGAAAATGCGAACCAACAGAACGACCTTGAACAATGGTGCCCAGGTGCGGTGGCCGGACAAGAAATCAACAGTCCGCTGAACCCCATTGTTTTTTCGTACTAACCCCCGCGACCTTCAGACCTTCAATGTTCAAACTGGGCTGAAAAAGGCTATGCAACATGGGCGGAGAAAACAGGCTACGCCAATGTCAGGGAGCAAAAAAAATCCCCCGGCGACTCCGTCGCCGGGGGACTGGTGCCCAGTACTGGATTCGAACCAGCACGACCTTACGATCACCACCCCCTCAAGATGGCGTGTCTACCAATTTCACCAACTGGGCAATAACTCCCTCACTCAATAAATGGTGCCCAGAACAGGATTCGAACCTGCACACCTTGCGGCGCTGCCGCCTGAAGACAGTGCGTCTACCAATTTCGCCATCTGGGCATTGTAAAGAACGGGGGTGCAAATATACAAAAAATCACGGACTTTCTCAATGAAACCCCGCGTCTTGCGCTTTATTACAAGATCAACATCGCGTCGCCGTAGCACAAGAAACGGTACCCCTCCTTCATCGCCTCGTGATACACATCGGTCATGAATTTGTGGTCCGTATACGCGCAAGCCATCATAAACAAAGGCGACTCAGGCTGATGCAAATTGGTGATGAACGCATTGGCAATGTGGAACTCCTGCGGGGGGAACAAAAATTTATCGGTCCAACCCTCGCTCGGGTTCAATGTACTCATCGAACTCACACTGCTCTCCAACGCACGCATCACACTGCCACCCACTGCAACCACGCGCTTCTTATTCTCAATGGCGCGATTCACCACATCACAAGCCCCTGGCTCGATGCGATAGTATTCACTGTCCATCTTGTGCTTGGTCAAATCCTCAACCTCCACCTCTCTGAAAGCACCCAATCCCAAATGCAACGTAATCTCCGCAAACTGAATGCCTTTGATGTCCATACGCATCTGCAATTCCCGTGTGATGTGCAACTGGGCCGCTGGCGCCGCCACCGCACCCACGTTCTTGGCAAACAAACTCTGATACCAAGCCTCGTCCTCCTCCTTTACCCCACGGGTGATATACTTTGGAATGGGCGTTTCACCCAACTTCTTGATCACATTCGAAAACTCCTCGTCCGTACCATCAAACAGGAAACGGATGGTTCTACCGCGACTTGTGGTATTGTCCACCACCTCAGCCACCAAATCATCGTCCCCGAAATACAACTTGTTGCCCACGCGAATCTTACGGGCAGGATCAACCAACACATCCCACAAACGCAATTCGTGGTTCAACTCGCGCAACAAAAACACCTCAATCTGGGCGCCCGTCTTTTCCTTCTGACCGTACATGCGCGCGGTGAACACCTTCGTGTTGTTTACTACAAACACATCGTCCTCGTCAAAAATATCCAAGATATCCTTGAAACTGCGGTGCTCGATTCTGCGCTCTTTGCTGTGAACAACCAATAAACGACTGTCGTGACGGGTAGCCAATGGCTCCTGAGCGATAAACTCCTCAGGCAAATCGAACTTAAATTGAGATAATTTCATGTTTGCAGTTTATTCCCAAATTGGGGCTGCAAATATAATCAGTTTTTGGCAAAACCCGGCGCTACCACCAAGTCCTTAGTGCCGTGGCCGTAATCGTAGAAGCCGCGACCGCTCTTCACACCCAAATCCCCTGCGGTTACCATGTTCACCAACAGCGGACAAGGTGCGTATTTGGGGTTGCCAAAGCCATCGTGCAATACGCGCAAAATCGCCAAGCAAACATCCAAACCGATGAAATCCGCCAACTGCAAAGGCCCCATCGGATGCGCCATACCCAACTTCATGATGGTATCGATTTCCTCAACACCCGCCACACCCTCATGGAGCGAACTGATGGCCTCATTGATCATGGGCATCAACACCCGGTTGGCAATAAAACCAGGGTAATCCTGCGTTAACGCGGGCACCTTGCCCAACGCCTTGCTCAAAGCGATGATATCCTCAGTTACCTTTTTATCCGTTTTGAATCCCTCAATCACCTCCACCAATTTCATCACCGGCACCGGATTCATGAAGTGCATGCCTATCACCTTTTCAGGTCGGGCCGTTACCGACCCAATCTTTGAAATAGAAATGCTCGATGTATTGCTCGCCAACACACAATGAGCGGGTGTTAGTGCGTCGAGCTGACGGAAAATATTCAATTTGATTTCCAAATTCTCTGTCGCAGCTTCCACCACCAAATCGGCATTGGAAACACCGTCGGCCAGTTGCGTGAAGCCCTTGATTCTACCCAAACTGTCCGATTTCTGCGCCTCTGTCAACGACCCCTTCGCTACCTGTCGGTCCATGTTCTTCGCGATGGTGGCCAACGCCTTGTCGAGCATTTCTTGCTTAACATCAATCAAATTCACCGCATAACCACACTGGGCAAAAACGTGGGCGATACCATTTCCCATGGTGCCGCCGCCAATCACTGCAATTTGTTTCATCTAACGGCAAAGTTAGGCATTCCCGCCCATTTTGCACAAAAACACCGCATTGCCCTTCACGCCATCCCAAGGAATCACCGCCGAAAATTGGGTCTTCAGCATCGCCTCAAACGCCTTTGCTTTGGGTGCATCCAGCATCGTATTTACGATCACACCGCCGCCAACAGAAATCAGTTGCGTGAGATCTTGCACAAATCTCTCCGATACCACACCCGGAGCCAAATCCCCATCCACAAACAAATCGCAAATCACCAAATCATAGTGCCAAGCGTTCTTCGCCGCCTTGTGAACATAGTCGATGGCATCTTCCTGCAATAACCTTACCCCTTGTGTGTAAAAATATCGCTTGGCCAAATCCAACACCGCCGCATCTTTCTCCACCCCAACAATTTCAGCATCCCGGTTGTGATCCTGGTGAATGATCTCCGCAGCACTGCCTCCACCGTAACCCAATAACAATACCCGATCCACCTTCACACCCCTACCCACCATCGCCTCGATACTGCCCCGCATCACCGCATGCAAACTGCCAAACGAATAATTCACCTTGGCCGTATCCAACAAATACTTGCCACGCCAAGCCACCACCTTCAAACGCGTTCCCGCTTCACCCCCAACAGAACAAATCGATACCGGCCACACCCAACTCAACAAACGCAACCCCAATCCCGGCCTTTTGCGCACACGCACCGGCTCCAGCTGTGCACGCATCAATGATTCCATGTCTATCACATCACAAATTTCGACATTTCTTCTGCTTCGTCGCAATACCTTTGCCACACAATGGCAAATCCATTCTTAGCATCCGCATCACCACAATCAACCCCAACTATCCCATCATGAATCCCACCCAATCCAACCATACCCCCCATATCAACGCCCCCATACCCCAGTTCCCCAAATTGTTGTTGGCGTCTAAGTCGCCACGCCGACATCAACTGCTCCGTGATGCGGGATTCCAATTTGAGTATATCGATATCGATGCCGATGAGGCGTTCGACGAGACCCAATCCCCCGAAGAAATCTGTCAATTCCTGGCAAAACACAAATCCCTGCATCACCAACAAACCATCGGAAACCATGTGCTGGTCACGGCCGATACCATTGTTTACATCAATGGACAAGTGCTCAACAAACCCCAATCCGTGGAAGAAGCCCACGCCATGTTGCGCACCCTGAGCAACCACACCCACAGCGTTTACACCGGGGTCTGTCTGCGAACCGATGGACAACTACATACGTTTTACGATCGCACCGATGTTACATTTCACGACTTGAGCGATGCGGAAATTGCCCATTATGTGGAACAGTATCAACCGTTCGACAAAGCCGGATCCTACGGTGTACAGGACTGGATGGGGTATGTGGGCGTGAAGGGAATCCAAGGATGTTTTTACAACG
>JBANFU010000127.1:0-32814 GCA_037975865.1 Bacteroidota bacterium | reverse complement strand
GCCGGAGCGGGTGCTGGCGGCGGCGTGGGCTTATTATCGCGGTTGGTTTTCAACAGCTTCGCCTCGTCTTTGGCGGCCTTATCCGCTGAAAATTCGCGAAGCAATGCTTGATACATGTCTTCGGTAATTTTCGTTGTGGGTTTGGGCATTACATCGAAGCCTCGCTGATTGAGCACATCGGCAAGTACTTGGAAGCTTCGATTCAACTCGGTGGCTACTTTTGCTAAACGGTATTCCGCCATATTTTCTTTCAAAATTAGTTCTATTGTCAATAATTCCCAAGGTTTACCTCAATTCTACGGGGTGAAATGAAGCGGTTATCGTCTAAGCCCCACATCCTTGGGGGCTGTGGGGCTTAGCGAGATTGATTAGTCTTCGAATTCTGTTCTCAGAATCTTTTGAACTTCGATGATGGTTTCTTCTTCGAGCTCGGTTCTGCGCATCAAATCTTCCACTGGGGTATTGATGACAGATTTTGCTGAATCCAAACCGATCTTCTTGAATTCTTCGATAATCCAAGTATCGATTTCATCCAAGAATTCGTCCAAGTCCACATCATCCTCGTCGTTGGTCGTTGCGGCCATTCTGTAAACTTCAATCTGATAGCCTGTTAATTTACCGGCCAGCTTGATGTTGTGACCGCCTTTACCAATGGCCAAGGAAACTTGATCGGCATCCAAGAACACATCGGCTGTTTTTTTGTCGTCGTTCAACTCAATGCGAGAGATGGCAGCGGGTTGCAAAGAACGTTGGATGTACAAGTTGGTGTTGGTGGTGTAGTTGATCACATCGATATTCTCGTTGCGCAATTCACGAACGATACCATGGATACGAGCTCCTTTTACCCCTACGCAAGCTCCTACTGGGTCGATGCGATCATCGTAGCTTTCAACGGCAACTTTGGCACGCTCACCGGGTTCGCGCACTACTTTTTTGATGGTGATAAGACCGTCCAAAATTTCGGGAACTTCCAATTCAAACAAACGCTCCAAGAATTCGGGTGAGGTACGAGAAAGCACAATTTTTGGAGATCCTTTGTCCATTTCCACTTCGTGGATGACGGCGCGCAGGGTATCGCCTTTTTTGTACATATCGCGGGGGATCATGTGTTCTTTGGGGAGCGACAATTCATTGCCTTCATCGTCCAGAACCATGATTTCGCGTTTCCACACGTTGTATACTTCGCCGGTGATAATTTCACCGCGTTTGTCCTTGTATTTTTTGAACAACTCGTCTTTTTCCAGTTCGATGATGCGACTCATCAAGGCCTGACGTGCGTTCAAGATGCTGCGGCGACCGAAATCGTCCAAAAACACCTGTTGAATGCAATCTTCCCCTACAGCGTAGTCGGGCTCCAGCGTTTGGGCCTCAGACAGCGCAATTTGCAGGTTGGCGTCTTCCACTTCTCCTTCCTCAACGATGAGGCGGAGGTGATACATTTCGATGTCACCGGTTTCGGTGTTGATGATGATGTCGAAGTTGGCATCGTTTCCGTACTTCTTTTTCAGAATGTTGCGGAACACGTCTTCCAGTACGCGCATCATGGTGGCGCGGTCGATGTTCTTGAACTCCTTAAATTCGGAGAAACTCTCCACAAGGTTGATGCCGAGATCTTTTGCCTTGACTTTCATATTATTTGAAGCTGATTATGATGGTTGCAGATTGAATGTTGGCGAAGGGCACTTCATGGGTGACCTCTACCGATTTTTTTCCTTTTTCTTTCACGGTTTCTACGATGACAAAGGTGTCGTCTTCGCGGATTTCCATGAGTTTGCCGCTGAGGGTTTGTTCGCTCAATATAAAATCGAACGATCTACCCACGTGTTTGGTGTATTGTTTCCGATTCACCAGGGGTCTTTCCGCCCCAGGCGATGAAATTTCAAAAGTAAAGGCCTCTTCATTCAGCCCCGAATCCTCCTCATCAATCTTTTGGGAAATGTGGCGGGTGAAATCGGAAAGGGCCTTCATCGAAAGTGGTTCTTCGCTGTCCATGTAGAATTGGAATAACTTGGCAGGACCCGTGGTTTGGGCTACCAAGAACAATCCGAAAGCGGGGGCTTCCTGTTCTACAAGGGCGGTGAGTTTCTGTATTACGTTTGCCATAGTCAACAAAAAAGGGGACTGCTTTTGGCCTGTCCCCTTCCTAAGGTTAATTGGAAAAGTGTTGCAAATATACCACTTATCCCCCGAATTTCCAAATTATTTCAACACTTTGGCCTCAATGATGCTGATGTCGCGGGTGGGTCGATCTTGCATGTTTGTGGGTTGGTTTTCGATGGCTGAGAGCACGTGGTAGCCCGACACCAATTTTCCGAAAACGGTGTAATTGTTATCGAGGTTGGGTGCACCGCCCCAGTTCGCGTATCGTTTTTTGTCGATTTCGGGAATTTCGGCATACAACTTTTCGATGATGGGGTTCATTCTCTCTTTCACTTGCAATTCGATGGCACGCAGTCCGGCCATGTTTCCGCTTTGGCTCATGATTTGGCCATTTCTCACCATTTCTGCGTTGGCGGGATCTTTACGGAATAGGTCGAAAGCGATGGTTTCGAGGGCCATTTTGTATTGTGCTTCAGAGACTTGGGTTCCGGTAACGATGAAAAACTGGGAGCCGGAGCTGTTTTTCATCGGGTTTAACTCGTCGCTCTGACGGGCAGCGGAGAGCGCGCCTCTAAAATGCCTGTATTCGCTTTTGATTTCATTGGGCACGGTGTAACCGGGACCGCCATCGCCCAATTGAACGTTGGGGGCTGCGCCTTTGGATTTTGGGTCGCCGCTTTGCACCATGAAATCTTTGATCACCCGGTGAAAGAGCACGCCGTTATAGAATCCTTGGTTGACCAATTTGATGAAGTTTTCGGTGTGTTGTTTTTGCGCTGGGTTGAGCGCCAGCACCATATCGCCCACTGTGGTTTTAACGGAAACCCTAACCCAATCGGCGGGTGCGGTAGAATCGCTAAAATCTTCGCCCGACTGGGCGGCAGGGGTAGCGGTGGCAGAGTCGGTTTGTGCGGATTTGTTCTCGGTATTGCAGGCCGTGTAAGGAACAAGGGCTGCGGCCATGATCATCGCAACGGGAAGAAACTTCAGAGTTTTTTTCAACATGGGTTCAATATTACGCTATGGGATTGATTATTGGAATTGGATGATTTCTTCTGTTTCAAAATATTCAACAATGTGCTGTCGCATCAAACTTTCTTGTTCGAGGTAACCGAGGTTGGGTAGTGGCGACACATTTTCCCAAGCGGGCCAACCATTTTTGTCGAACCCGATGTGTTTGTAATACCCGCTATAACTCAAAATTTTGCAGGTGGCGATGTGCATCAGGTGCACTTTTTCTTCTTTGGTGAAGGGTTTGTCGCGCAGTTCGCCCAACTCCCTCACACCTATGAGGAACAGGATGGCGTTGAGATCGGGTTTTTTCTCAAAATTCTCTTCTACAAAGGCCACTACTTGGAGCCATTTGTCCCTGATTTCATGCATTAATCCGTCTGCCATTCTAACCACAAAGGTCTGTAATTATTCGCAGGTGGCACAAGCGTGGCGTAATTTTTGTATCATCGTGACAGGAAAAATCCCTATGGCATCACCCAAGAATTTTTTAGGACCCTTGTTTGAGCGTGCCAAGAACGTGACCGATGTGTTCACTTTGAAAAGTGCGCGGGCGAAAAAATGGCAAGATCGCACCTTGAAAAAAATGTTGTTTCATGCCCGAAATACGGAATACGGCAAGCGGTATCAGTTTGAATCATTGTTGATTTCTGAAGATACGGTGGCTGAGTTTAAGCAGCGGGTGCCCATCACAGACTATGAGGCCATGCATGACTGGTGGCAGCGAGAATACAGTGGGGAGGACAATGTGACTTGGCCGGGCAGTGCCAAATATTTTGCCTTGAGTTCGGGAACCACCCAAGGGGCGAGCAAGTACATTCCCGTGACCCAGGATCAGTTGAAAGCCATGGCTCGGGCGAGCCGACGTCAGTTGTTTGCCATTGCCAAGACCGACGTTCCTAAAGACTTTTTCACCAAGCATTATTTGATGATGGGCGGGAGCACGGATTTGAATTTTGATGGACAGAAATACTCTGGGGATTTGAGTGGTATCACCACGTTGCATTTGCCATTTTGGATTGATCGATTTGCCAAACCCACAGACGAAATCAAAAAAGAGCGCGACTGGCATCACAAATTGGAGATTATGGTAAACGAGGCCCCGAATTGGGACATTGCCATGATTGCGGGAGGGCCGGCATGGGTGAAGATGTTGTTTGAGCGCATTTTAGAGCGTTACCAATTGAACAATATCCATGAGATATGGCCGCATTTGAGTGTCTACACGTGGGGGGCGGTATCGCTTACACCTTACAAAGACCAAATTGATGCGATGTTGGGACGTCCCATTTATTATTTTGAGACGTATTTGGCCAGTGAGGGTTTCATTGCCAACCAAAACAAGCTAAACAGTTCGGGCATGGGATTGGTATTTCGAAACAAAATGTATTTCGAGTTTGTGCCATTCAATTCAGACAATTTCACGGATTCGGGGGATGTAAAGTCGGGGGCTGTGGCCTTGGACATCGACGAGGTAGAGGCCGGGGTGGATTATGCTATATTAATTACCACTTGTGCAGGTGCATGGCGTTATTTGATTGGCGATGTGATTCAGTTTACGGATGTGGATGCTTGTGAAATCAAGATTGTGGGGAGAACCAAGCAGTATTTGAGTTTGTGTGGAGAGCATTTGTCGGTGGATAACATGAATCGCGCAACGTTGGCGTTGGGTAAGTCGTTGGGATTTTCGGTGCCGGAGTTTACGGTGAGGGGGTTAAAACACGACAACGGGGAGATGGGGCATCGCTGGTTTTTGGCGTATCCTGCGGGGGTTGAGAAGCCGGATGTGGTTGAATCGCAGCGTATTTTGGATGAGGCTTTAATAGAGTTAAACGATGATTATGCAACCGAACGAAAGCATGTATTGAAGCGGATGGAGTTGTTTTGGTTGCCGGAATCGGATTTTTTGGATTTCATGGATTATCGCGGTAAGATGGGTGGTCAGGCGAAATTTCCTCGCGTCATGGCGGAAGGGGTGTATAAGGAGTGGCTGACATTTTTGGGCGGTCGCTATCAAAAGGATACTTTTGCGTAATGCATACGGAGTCGAGTTCGGGACACAGGAATTTAGAGGCGTTGGATTTTTTATCGTTGGTGCGGGGCATCAACCAGGAGGATGCTTTATGTCACCAGCGGGTGGCGAGCGAAGCGAGCCACATAGCGGCGCTGTGTGAGTTGGTTTTTTCTAGGTTGCAGGCTGGCGGACGGTTGTTTTACATGGGTGCGGGAACCAGCGGTCGCCTCGGTATTGTGGATGCCAGTGAGTGTCCGCCCACGTATGGCGTTCCGTTCGACAAAGTGATAGGGATCATCGCCGGAGGCGACGGAGCCATCCGCAAAGCGGTAGAGTTTGCCGAAGACGATGAGGAACAGGGGTTTCGAGATTTGGAAGCGTACGGTGTGAATACCCAAGACGTGGTCATTGGCATCGCGGCATCGGGCAGAACCCCTTACGTGATTGGTGCCTTGAGAAAATGTCAATCTTTGGGCATTGCCACGGGGGGCGTAGTGTGTAATAAGGGTAGTGAAATGAAATCGGTGTGCGATGTGTGCGTAGAAGTGGAAACAGGTCCGGAATTTGTCACCGGCAGCACGCGCATGAAGGCGGGTACAGCCACCAAAATGGTGTTGAACATGATTACTACCAGCGTGATGATTCGGTTGGGCCATGTGAAGGACAACAAAATGATTGACATGCAACTCACCAACCACAAGTTGATTGCCAGGGGTACAAACATGGTGATGGAAGCCACGGGGTTGCTGGAAGCAGAAGCCAAAGCGCGGTTATTGGCGGCCGGATCGGTGAGAAAAGCCGTGGACCAATGGCTGTCTGAGCAACCGTAAGATCGGGTCTGTTTAACTGAAAAAGCGGTTGAGGCGGGTATCGCTCAGGCCAAAATTTCCCAGGTGCGATCGGCCAGCAATCGAACGGTATTCAAAAAGGTATAAGGCGCATTTCTTCCCCATTCGTAGGGTGCCACCATGCTCAAAATCTGCGTGCCATCGTCTTTTTGATACAGGTGGTAAATACCATGTATTACGGGTTCAAAGTTGATGTCGGCCTTGTAAATGGCATGAGAAAGCGAAAGTCGATCTTCGATGGCCTTGGCCTGTTTCATGAGCAATTCTGCCTGTTTTTTCAGCATGGAAATTTGCTGCTCGGCTTGGTGTTGCATGCTCTCATGCGCGTTGGCCACCAACATGCGTTTGTCGATCGGCTCAATTTTAGGAGAGCTCACGCTCAAGGCATAGGGAGCGTTGTGGGCATCACCCTGAAACAGGGCATCCTTTAACACCAGTGGCCTGTTGTCTTGAGGGGTTTCTTCGGCGGTATCCTGGGGGTTGTCGACCAACATGATACGACTAACAACTCAAAGGGTAAATTGTTCCTTGGCCCAATCTTTCTGTAGCAACAATTCCGCGATTTGTACGGCATTTGTGGCCGCGCCTTTGCGTAGGTTGTCTGATACCACCCACATATTGAGGGTGTTGGGTGCGCTGTCGTCTCTGCGGATTCTACCCACAAATACATCGTCTTTGTCGTGACAGGTGATGGGCATCGGGTAAAGGTTGCTTTTGGGATCGTCTTGTAGGGTCACGCCGGGGGCTTGGCCCAATTGAGACTTGACTTCTTCGAGGTCGAACGGGTGAGCAAACGACGCATTGACGCTCTCTGAATGGCCGCCCATGGCAGGGATTCTCACGGTGGTGGCGGTGATATTCAGCGCAGGAATGTCCATAATTTTGCGGGTTTCCACCATCATTTTCCATTCTTCTTTGGTATAGCCGTTGTCGAGGAAGACATCAATATGCGGCAAGGCATTGAGGTCGATGGGATGAGGGTATACCGCCTCTACGGGCTGATTGGCTCTTTCTGCGAGCAATTGGGCAACGCCTTTTTGTCCGGTACCGGTCACGCTTTGATAGGTACTTACCACCACACGTTGCAGTTGATAGGCGTCGTGCAGGGGTTTGAGAGCCACCACCATTTGGATGGTAGAGCAGTTGGGATTTGCGATGATTCTATGGTGGGGTTGGATAGCATCGGGGTTTACTTCAGGCACGACCAGGGGCACTGAGGGATCCATGCGCCAGGCGCTGGAGTTATCGATGACGAAGGTGTTGTTGGCGGCGAATTTGGGTGCCCATTCTGTACTTACGCTACCTCCGGCGCTAAAAATTGCGATGTGGGGTTTGGCATCAACCGCTTCCTGCAACGAGACAATGGGATAGGTTTTGCCTTGAAATTCGATGGTTTTGCCCACGCTTTTGGCGGAGGCTGCGGGTAATAGTTCAGTGATGGGGAAGTGGCGTTCAGCCAATACTTCGAGCATTTTTGTGCCCACCAGTCCGGTGGCGCCTACAACGGCAATTTTCATGGGTGTTGGGGTTGAAGAGGGGTGTTTTCTGGAGAAGTTTTGGGGAGTGTTTCGGTGGTTACATCACCCGGTTTGGCGGTGGCTGTATCTTGCTTGGCCGTATCTTGATAGAGGTCATCGAACAAGGCTTCATTGCTGAGACTGTCCAAGGAATCTTGGGTGTGTTTTTCTGCTTCGTTGAAAGCCCCTTCGGGGTTGTTTGAGCAGGCAGCAAAGCCCATGGCGATACAACAAATCAGGGCAAAAGGGAGGGTATTTTTCATGATTACCAAATTTCTAGGGTTTCGAGAAGGTCATTCCAAAGGTCATAATTTTTCATGCCTACCACCGTTTCTTTTTCACAATTTAACGAAATGGCTTCGAGATTCATCGATTTGATGTGGGCCGGGGCGGTATTGGCAGGGTCTACCCATGTGATTGTGGTGGGCGGTTGACTGTGAACTGTGGCTGTAGTTTCATCCAGGGTGATCCATTCATAGGAGGGGTTGGTGAGGGCGGCTTGCCAAAAGGGAAGGTCGGCGGCGCGACATTCAATGGCATCCACTGGCAGGATATCGCACCAACTGATGGCCATGTCTTTGATGTGGGTGTTGTGTAATTCCAGGGTGAGTTTGGGTCCGGCGCACCAACCAATAATTTCTTGGACTTGTTGCAGTGGAATTTCACCCACGCGGAAACCGATCCATTCTGCCATGGCGGCGGCAGCATAGCGGGCGTCTGACAGGTCTTGTATGTGATTAAACTTGAGTTTCATAGCATAAAAAAGGGCTGCGGTAGCAGCCCTTAGATTTTTGTTATACCAATAATCGGTAGGGCTCTTCTAGATATTCTTTCAGTGTTTTCAAGAACTGGGCACCCATGGCACCGTCTACGACTCTGTGGTCACAGCTCAGCGTAACCTTCATGGTTTTCACGGGTTTTATCTCACCGTTTACAACGCCCACGGTATCCTTTACGGTACCTACAGCCAAAATGCACGCATCAGGTGGGTTGATGATGGCGGTAAACTCATCGATACCGAACATACCCAAGTTGCTGATTGTAAAGGTATTGCCTGTCCAGTCTTGGGGTTGTAGTTTCTTTTCCTTGGCTTTTTTGCCGTATTCTTTCACTTCGCTGCTGATTTGGCTTAGTGATTTGTTGTCGGCAAAGCGAACCACAGGAACCAGCAAACCATCTTCAACAGCCATGGCCACGCCAATGTGGATGTGATGGTTGTAGCGGATTTTTGTACCCAACCAACTTGAGTTGATGTTGGGGTTTTTGCGCAAAGCGGCGGCGGCTGCCTTGATTACGATATCGTTCATGGAAATTTTCACATCGCTCACCGTGTTCATTTGTTCACGTGCCTGTGTGGCTTTGTCCATGTTGATTTCTAGGGTAAGATAGAAGTGGGGTGCAGAGAATTTGCTTTCACCCAAACGAGAGGCAATGGTTTTACGCATTTGCGATACGTTCACTTCATGGAAACTCTCTTCACCGGCAGGTACTACGGCTACAGCAGACGCTTTGGTTGCCGCGGGGGTGAAGGTTTCGATGTCTTTCTTCACAATTCTGCCGTTTTCTCCGCTGCCTTGTATCTGTGTGATGTCGATGCCTTTTTCTTCAGCCAATTTTTTGGCCAAGGGGCTGGCTTTCAATCGTTCATCATTGCTAACAGAGGGGGTTGATACTGGTGCGGCTGCCACAGGAGCGGCTGCTACAGGCGTTGCGGCTACAGGTGCTGGAGTTGCTGCGGCTTCTACTGCCACAGCGGGTGTGGCTGCTGGAGCCGGCGCGGATCCCAACAGTGATTGAAAGTCTTCACCGGGATTTCCTACCACAGCAATGATGCTGTCAACAGGCGTTGCATCACCTTCATTCAAAGCCAAATGTAGGAGGGTTCCTTTGGCGTATACCTCCATGTCCATTGTGGCTTTGTCGGTTTCTACTTCCGCCAAAATGTCTCCGCTTTTTACGGTATCACCTACTTTGTAGTTCCACTTAACGATGACACCTTCTGTCATGGTGTCGCTCATCTTGGGTAATCTAACAACTTCTGCCATAATCGTATTGACTTGCAAACTTACGCGTTTTTTGCATCTTCACGTGGATGTACCCATCGATTTTATCAATTCTTGTGGAGTTTTTTTGGGATTTTGAGTGGCACAGTCCATGATAAGTGTCAAATTAACGCTTATTTGAAGATTTTCATGGGCGCCTCACCATTTGTTGAAATGTTTTGGAGAATATTCTCTGCGGTTTCCGTTGGGTGTCTTTGAATCAATTAATTTTGTCCAACCCCCTATCACTCATGAGCGCTGCATTTGTTTACGAAGATTTTTTGCGACACGTTCTGGCGCATGGCGACCACAAATCGGATCGTACTGGTACAGGCACAATTAGTGTGTTTGGCGGACAGTTGCGCTTCGATTTACAGAAAGGGTTTCCACTGATAACAACCAAGAAGGTGCACTTGAAGAGCATCGTCTATGAATTGTTGTGGTTTTTGAAGGGAGAAACAAACATCGCCTATTTAAAAGAGCATGGCGTGAGTATTTGGGATGAATGGGCCGATGCTGATGGCAACTTGGGTCCTGTTTACGGCAAGCAGTGGCGTTCTTGGGAGGCCAAGGACGGATCTGTTATTGACCAAATTGCCGAGGCGTTGCATTTGATAAAAAACAGTCCCGACAGTCGTCGGATTTTAGTCAATGCTTGGAACGTGGGAGAAATCAAGCAAATGGCGTTGATGCCTTGTCATACCATGTTTCAGTTCTATGTGGCCAATGGAAAATTGAGTTGTCAGCTATACCAGCGCAGCGCGGATTTGTTCTTGGGCGTGCCATTTAACATTGCCAGTTATGCCCTACTCACGATGATGATGGCACAGGTTTGTGGTTTGCAGCCTGGCGATTTCGTGCACACCTTTGGCGATGCGCACATTTACAGCAACCACATGGAGCAGGTTCAATTGCAGTTGTCGAGAGAGCCTAGACCCTATCCTACCATGAAATTGAATCCGTCTGTGACAGATTTGTTTGATTTCACCTTTGAAGATTTCACCTTGGAGGGTTACGATCCCCATCCTGGAATCAAAGCACCGGTAGCCATTTAACCGGTTAATTCGTCGAACAGACCACCTTTCAATACCAAAATGCTGTGGCGTATGCCTAAGTTTGCATCTTTATGATCTGTCGATTGTTAAGCAAATCTTGGTTCCTTGTGTTTGGCTTATTGGTGAGTTCAGCCCATCCAATCCAGGCCCAATCGCCCAGTTCCAAGGCCAGTATCAGTGGCTATCTGCGCGAAAAAAGCAGCGGTGAAATGTTGGGCAGCGTGGTGATTGCTGCCACACCCAATGCCAGCAGAACGTTATCCAACAGCTACGGGTTTTATTCCATCACCATTCCTATCGGACAAGCCCAGTGGGTGTATTTTCGATTTCCCGGTTTTTATGCCGACAGTGTGTATTGGACGGCCAAAGCGGATACAGCAGTAAACATCGAATTGTCGGCTATCCAAGTTGTTGAGTCGATGGGTGCAGTTGAAATTAAGGCGAAAAAGACGACCATCGCGGATCGTGCCGATATGAGCAGGATCGACATTCCGGTGCAGCAGATCAAAGAAATTCCGGCTCTTTTGGGCGAAAAAGACGTGTTGAAAGTGATACAGTTGATGCCCGGCGTGCAGAAGGGCGGGGAAGGACAGTCGGGCATTTACGTTCGAGGCGGGGGTCCCGACCAGAATTTGATTGTTTTAGATGAAGCGATTGTATACAACGCCAGTCATTTATTTGGATTTTTCTCTTTGTTCAACGGCGATGCCTTGCGCAGTGTGGAGTTGGTTAAAGGCGGGTTCCCTTCCCGGTACGGTGGACGGTTGTCGAGTGTGATCGACATGAACATGAAGGAGGGCAATAACAAGAAATTTGCTGGCGAGGTGGGTGTTGGCGTGATTAGTTCTCGTGCGGTCTTTGAGGGGCCCATCGTCAAAGGAAAAAGTTCATTCATGATATCTGGACGTCGAACGTATTTGGATGCGTTGGTTCAGCCTTTGATTATGGCAAGTACCAATGGCGCGAATGCAGGGTATTACTTCTACGACATGAACGCCAAGGCCAATTATATCCTGTCGAACAAAGACAAACTATACGTATCCGGGTATTTTGGTCGTGATAAATTTTACCTGAACGACAAACAGGCAAAATCGCAATTTAAAACCAATTTTGGCTGGGGAAATAAGACATTGACGGGTCGATGGAATCATCAGTTCAACCCCAGGACATTTGCGAATACCGCATTGATTTACAGTCACTATGATTTGAGCATTAACATCCTACAAAAGGAAAACGACACAAGTCAGTTCGAGTTGGGATATTCCAGTACCATCAACGATTACGGGGTGAAGTACGACGTGGATTTCAGGCCCAATCCCAAGCACATGATTCGCGCTGGGTTTTCAACGATTAACCATCAATTCAGTCCGAGTGCCATCGTCTTGAAAGTGGGTTCAAATTTTAATTTCAACCGCAAAATCAAGGTCATCAACACCTATGAAAGTGGGGTGTATGTGGAGGATCAATGGCGGGAGGGGGCATGGAACTTTTATCCCGGTTTGCGATTGAGTCATTATGTGGTAGAGAATAAACAGGTATTGAACCCCGAGCCTCGTTTGAGTATGGCCTACAATATCCGGAAGGATTTGGCTTTGAAGGCGAGCTATGCTCTGATGAATCAATACATTCATTTGTTGAGCAGTACGGGCATTGGATTGCCAACTGATTTATGGGTTCCGGCAACGGCCAATGTGAAACCGATGCAAAGTCAACAGTTGGCCACGGGCATTGCCAAGGATTTTAATAAGGGATTTTCGTTGAGCGTAGAAGGGTATTACAAGACCATGAGCAACGTAATCACCTACAAAGAGGGGGCTTTGTTTTTATTGGGCGATGACTTCTTCAATCCCAATGTTTCCACCAATGATAAAGCATGGGAAAGCCAAGTTACCAGTGGATTGGGCTGGAGCTACGGAGCAGAAGTGTTCTTGCAAAAGCAGGTAGGCAAGTTGAGTGGATGGATAGGCTATACATTGAGTTGGACGCAATTGCAGTTCGACGAGGTTAATCAGGGGTTGAAATACTACGCCAAGTACGATAGAAGGCATGATGCTTCTATTGTTTGCATTTATCGATTGAGTAAATTGTTCACGGCGTCTGCAACGTGGGTTTATGGCACCGGCAATGCGATCACGATGCCACAGGGATATTTGCGGGGTTCGGGCCATTACATGGGTTCGTTTCCTGAAGTCTGGGATGCGGCGGCTGGGTTTTTTAACAACGAGCTGATCGATTACGGCAAGCGCAACAGTTTCAGGATGGAGGCTTATCATCGTTTGGATGTGGGCTTGCAGTTCAAGAAAGAGAAAAAACGGGGTATACAAACGTGGGAATTGAGTTTTTACAACGCCTACAATCGTTACAATCCCTTCTTTTACTATGGTCAGTTGAATGACGCTGGAACGGTACGGACCTTGAAAAAGGCCACGCTGTTTCCAATGATTCCGTCTCTAAGTTGGACTTATAAATTTCGTTAAGCAAAGTCATGATGAACAATATTTTTCGTTGGATTGGTGGTGTGTTGTCGGTGGTGATTTTGGCCACGGGGTGTTATGACCAAGATGCTACAGTGGATTTGCCCACGTATAAAAAACGGACCGCAATTACCTGCTATTTATCACCGAAGGACCCGAATATTACGGTGGAGTTGGGTTACACCAAACCGTATTTCGGTCCACAGGATTATGAAGTGCCTCGCATTGGAGATGCTACCGTAACAATCACGGATATCACCGTGGGTAAATCAGTGAGGATTCCGTTTGATTCTGCGATCATGTTGTATCGCATACGTGCTTTTGCCTTGCCTATAGTGAACGAACATGAATATCGTGTGGATGTGGTACTCAAGGATGGGTCAACCTATTTTTCCAAGACCACGGTTCCACCCGCATTGAAAGAAACCGATTTGTTAATTGGTCAATATCGCATTGGCAAATTGGAGGCCAACAATTGGGGCGGTCAGAGCGTGAATGTGGCGATGGAATTGAAATCGGGCACAACCAAGACGGGCTTTTTTTACGCGCCCAAATTCAACATGGTGATGGAAGACGGTCAGGGCGATTTTTATGGCAGTGAGCTATTTTTCAGCAATGAAGGCATTGCGGAGGGCAAGTCGGCCGATACTTTGCGGTATTTCTTCAACGACCGAATTTTCATGGACATGGGTCCGGGAGGTGGAACGCCAACAGACCCTTTGATTTTACACGAGTGTGCGGGTACATTTTGGGTGATGGACGAAGGATACAAGGAGCGTTATTTGCGTGATTTACAGGTTTCGGATAACCCATTTGCTGAGCCCGTCTTGTTGTATTCCAACTGGAGTAACGATGCTGTTGGGGCACTCGGCTCCTATGATTGGGTTGAGGCAACCATTACCCCGTAAGCGGTATACAGGTCTTTTTTTGGGTTGTAAGTAAACCCTTAGTAGTGACCATTTGGGTCGCTCGATTCCATTATTGTAGTCATGTGGATTCATTGATTTGCCAATGGTCTGGGTGTTAGGGATTTTCGTGAAGCATGTTGGACGCATTTTTTACCCCCATTGACGAATCGGTTTGGGCACCGCACCGCGATCGTAAGGAAACCGTTGGAGGCAAGTTATTGGTGCATGGGAAGGCGTTTCCCAAGCTCAAAAAAACCAAGTTGGTACTCATTGGTAGTGGTGCGGGTGCGGACGCTTTCAGACAGTCGTTTTACCGTTTACAATGGCGATTTGGCGATTTGGTCATGGCCGATTTGGGAAATTTGGTGGAAACGGACGACGAAAAACAGCGACAATTTGCTTTGAGCGAGGCGATGGGTGAGTTGTTGGGTATGGGCATTCACGTAGTAGTTGTGGGTGGAAGTGACAGTCTGATTTACGGACATTACAAGGCTTACCGACAGCATGACACACCTGTTGAAATCGTTCAGGTTACACCGGGCATCGATATGGAAGAAGGTACGCCGCTGCGTTCTATCTTGGTAGAGAAGCCCTCCAATTTATTCAACATTGATTTTTTGGCCACCCAGGCTTATTACATTTCGGAGAGCACGGCAGCGTTATTGGAGAAAATGTATTTCGAAAACCACCGATTGGGTGAAGTGAGGGATTCGATTGAGGAGACAGAACCGATTTTACGGAGTGCTCATATTTTGCAGTTTGACTTGAATTCCATTCGCAAATGTGACGCGCCGGCTACGCAATTGGGTTCTCCCAACGGATTGTATGCCGAGGAAGCGGCGCGAATTGCGCGCTACGCGGGTATTTCGAATCAGTTGTCATCGGCCTTTTTCTATGGGTTGAAATCAGACATGCAGGATGAGGCTTCCACCGATTTGTTGGCCCAAATGGTCTGGTATTTCGTAGATGGGTTTACAAGTCGATACCACGACCATCCAACCCATGATTCCACGGAATTTTTAATTTATCGGAATCGGTTGAGTTCTACGGGTCATGAAATCGTGTTCTATAAGAGTAGAAAAAGCAACCGCTGGTGGATGGAAATTCCTCACCCCTATGATAAGCGGACGTTTTTCATTGGCTGTTCGTACAGAGATTACGAGCAAGTGTGTGCCGATGAAATGCCAGATCGTTGGTGGCGCGCCTATCAACGTTTGATGTGATTTTCCTCGAAATGCTGAACCAATTGTGATTAATTGTGTTCTTCTCGGAGCAACAGCGTTAAATTTGCACTTAATATGACAGAAGGATTTTTTCCCTTAACCGTAAAGAAATTGGTTCGTGAAACTGCGGACGCCACTACTTTGTATTTCGAAGTTCCTGAAAACCTGAAAGATACATTTGCGTATACGGCCGGACAGTATCTCACCTTTGAAGTAGAATTGGCGGGAGAAAAAGTTCGTCGCTCCTATTCCTTGTGCACCTATGCGGGTGTTGACGCTTTGCCGGCAGTTACGGTGAAACGCGTTGATGGTGGTAAGATGAGTAACTACCTCAACAGCGAAATCAAGGAAGGCGATGTCATGGCGGTGATGCCTCCCATGGGTAAATTTACGGTGGTGCCAGAATCGTCTCGTTCGGCACACTATGTGCTTTTTGGCGGCGGTAGCGGAATTACGCCTGTTTTGGGTATCGCCAAGGCTGTGTTGGCGGACGAGCCCAACAGCAAAGTCACCTTGGTTTATGCCAACAGAAATCCCGAATCGGTGATTTTTAAGCAAGTGTTGGCCGACATGGAAAAATCAAGCAACGGTCGTTTTAAGGTGCATCACAATTATGACACAGCCCCCATCACCTATTTTGGTTTGAAAGGCATGCTGAATGTGGACAAGGTACAGTCCATTGTGAAGTCAAAAATTGGTGGTTCATTTGATCAATACCAGTACTTTATCTGTGGTCCTGGACCCATGATGGAGGTGATCAAAGACGGATTGCGTGGATTGGGCATTGCGAATGACCGGGTGAATACGGAGTATTTCGCTGCACCTACAAGCAAAAGTGCCGCCGATGAAAAACCCGCACAGAGCACCGATTTCAATGGCGTAGCTCAGGTAACCTTAACGGTTTACGGAAAAACGCATACGGTAACTTGTGATCAAAATACCACGATTTTAAATGCTGCGATGAAACAAGGCATTGATCCTCCATACAGTTGCACTGTAGGGGTTTGTACCACTTGTCGCGCCAAAGTCTTGGCCGGTAAAATGCACATGCTGGAGCGCGAAGGTCTCAGTGATGCTGAAATCGCAGAAGGGTACGTGCTCACCTGTCAGTCTGTTCCCCGCAGCGCTGAAATCACACTGAAATACGAGTAATTTATTCGTCATCCGACTCCAACGCTGGAGCCGCTTGGGTGTACTTTCTGATTTTATTCAATACGGTACTGAAATCTTCGGGCAGTTCGCTGCTGAAGAACATGTTTTTGCCGGTAGTGGGATGAACGAATCCCAACTCTTTGGCGTGCAATGCTTGTCGCGGCATGATGTCGAAACAGTTTTCAATAAACGGTTTGAATTTGGGCAGGGCGGATCCTTTTTTTATCTCCGATCCGCCATACAATTCATCTGAAAATAGGGGGTGTTTGATGCTTGAAAAATGGGCGCGAATTTGGTGGGTTCGGCCGGTTTCTAACTCGCATTGAACCAGGGAAGCGAAGTAAAAATTCTCGAGTGTGGTATAATGGGTGATGGCCAATTTGCCTTCTTCTTCCGTTTCAAAACAGCGCGATCTGCGACGGTCTGATGGATCTCGGTTCAGGTAGCTGCGTATGGTGCCGTCTTTGGGCTTGGGCTCGCCCCAAACCAAGGCCCAATACCTGCGGTGGATGCTGTGGTCGAAAAATTGTTTTCCCAGGTGCGATAGGGCATAATCGGTTTTTCCAATAACCAACAAGCCCGAAGTATCTTTATCAATTCTGTGCACCAAACCAGGACGGTGATATTGGTCTTTCGTGGGCAGTTGTCCGAAATGATAGACCAAGGCATTCACCAGCGTTCCGGAGTAGTTGTTGTGTCCGGGATGCACCACCATGCCAGCCACTTTGTTTACCACCAACAGGTCATCGTCTTCATAGACAATGTTGAGGGGGATGTTTTCGGGGTAAACCTCGGTGTCTCTGGGGGCGGTGGGCAGCAATACACGAACATGATCGTTCGGTTTGATTTTATAGTTGCTTTTTGTGGGTTTGTCGTTGACCACCACAGCACCAGACTCAATGCCTGCCTGGATTTTGGATCGACTGGCATTGGCAATTTTATGCATCAGCCATTTGTCGACGCGCATGGGCTCTTGGCCCGGATCCGAGGTAAACGCGTAGTGTTCGTATAATCCTTCGTCGAGGATTTCTTCTTCTGCTAAACTCACACTGCAAATTAAAGGCTAAACCGGAGTTGTCCGAGCATCAATCCACCCCAACCCGCCTGATTTACCAAAACCGTTTGTCCTTTTGTGTTGGTTACTTCGGTGGCTTTTTCCAAAAAGGTGTGGGTATGTCCGCCTACGATGGCAGTAATTCCGTGGGTTTTGGCTGCCAGTTTCAGGTCGTCGATTTTGTCTGTGTCGTAAGAATATCCCAAGTGAGAAATTACAAAAACGGCATCGCAGTGGGCTTGATTTCGGAGATAATCTACGGTTTTTTGCACGGAGGCAACGGGATCTTGGTAGACCAAACCGGGAATCATTCTCTCCAAAATGAGATTTTCGGGGCTGATGCCTACGCCGGTGATCCCGATGGTTTTACCGCCGATTTCCAAGACTCTGTATGGTTTCACGAATTCTTTGAGGCGGGTTTTCGTGAGATTGTAATTGCAATTGATCATGGGTATGGCCGGATTTTTCTCTAACATATTGGCCAGGTGTTCTATGCCGTTATCGAAATCGTGGTTACCCATGGTGGTGGCATGATAGCCCATGTTTTGCATCCATTGGTATTCCACTTGTCCGCCAAACAGATTAAAATAGGGGGTGCCTTGGAATACATCACCGCAATCGAGTAGCAGAATGTGGGTGTGTTGGGCACGGTGTTCGCGAATCAGCGTGGCCAAATTGGCGATTCCACCTTTTCCGGCCAAGGGGTGGTTGGCGGGAAACGGGTCGATTCGAGAGTGGAGGTCATTGGTATGTAAAACGAGCAAATCGAGCGGTTCTCGTTTTTTGAGGTATGCCGCGTCCGAGGCATAGAAAAGACCTTTGCCCATGGCATCGAGGGGTAATGCTGAGGCCGCCGCCAAAACAGCCATTTGTTGTAAAAACTGTTTTCTATTGAGGCTCATGGTAGATGCGAATTTCTTTTCGAGGATCGATGAAATGATGGGTTTCGTATTCTGCTCTGAGTTGTTCAGCAATGACGTTGCGCAAGTTGATGCCGGTGTAGTGAATGCGCTTCGCGTGTTTGAGCATTGTGAACCCATCGCCCCCCACGGCCATATAGGAATTCACGGCAATGAGGTAATCACGTCGCGAATCGAACGATTGAGTATACTGCGGGCTTAACAACTCTTTGATGCTGTTGGCGGGCTGAGCATTGATTTTCAGGGTCTGATAGCGATTTTCTTTTCGCGAATTTCCTTTGCTGTACGACATCAAAAAACCGGCTGCGGGAGTGCCTTGAAGTTGGGCGATGTATTGGAAAAGGCTGTCTACATAGTTTCCGGGAAGTTGAAGTAAAACCAGTTCATTATCAAACGGCATTACTTCAAACAATTGTTTCATGGTTACAGGTCCGGGATAAAGACCGGTTCGGAAACCGCCATTGTTGCTGATGGCAAAGTGGCACGGAACCCCAAACTGTTGCTGACTGATTTTGTTGCCCGCGATGTACATGTAGTCGGCCGCCAACCGACCCAAATTGCCTACAAAAAATGCGTTGGAAAACGGAGAATCGATGGTGGCGATGTAGGCCGACATCTGCGCTTCCATGTTGATTTTATAGGGACTGATCAGAGCCAAACTCTCACTGTCATCGGGCAAGGAATCTAACACCGCTTGGTTTTGCACCACTTGGAAACTGGGACGGATGCTGTTCGTGGTTTGCGCGGAAAAACAACTGCTGAAAATCAATAAGATACTACCAATCCAAGCCAACGAATTGAGGCTGCTGGGAACACTGACAGTCTTTTGATTGAGGCGAGTGACCATATGGGTTACAAAATTGCGGATTCACTGGCTAATTTGTCGTTTATTTATTGCTAAAAACAACTGTTTTTGCCTCTTTTTTGTGATTTTTGCATCATGAAGAAAACGATTGGCATTTTTTGCATCGCCTTGATGGGCATTTTCCAAGCCAAAGCGCAGTGCAATGAACTATTCATTTCAGAATATGTAGAGGGTTCACGTAACAACAAAGCGTTGGAAATTTATAATCCAACCAGCAATGCTGTAGATTTAAGCAAATACCGCGTAACCCGTTGGCAGAATGGTTCTGCTGCTTGGACGGCTCAGATGTCGGACATCCTCTCTGGCACATTACAACCTAAAGATGTTGCTGTATTGGTGATCGATCGCACGGATACTACGAAAATCGGGCAGGACACGCCCGTTGTTCTGTCTTTGCGTTTGAAGGCGGATTTGTTTTTGAGTAAGGACTACAACACCAGTTTTAGCATGAGTTTTAACGGAGATGATGCCATGTCGTTGGACAAATACAATGATGCCACCGGAAAATGGGTGCCCGTTGATATTTTTGGAAAAATTGGCGAACGCCCGAGTCCGGCTTGGAGCGACAAACCCCCATACACGGGTACAGGTACATGGTACACGCTAGACAAAACGTTGATTCGTAAAGACAGCGTAATGACGGGTGTTGCCAAAAATCCGTTGGAATTCAATCCCAAATTGGAGTGGGTTTTGAATCCCCGTGATATGTTTGATTCTTTGGGCTTTCACACGTGCTTGTGTACCCAAGGTCCTTCAGCTGCTGTGAAAACGCCTGTAATTTCTCAGGTGGCGGTTTATCCAAACCCCGCAGTTACCTCGGCTGCTGTTTTCTTGCCATTTGAACTTTCTCAATTGATTTGTTTGAATGCTGCCGGTCAGCGTGTTTCGGTAACCTATGACCATGTGGGAATGGACGACATGTCGCAGTATGCACTGCATGTAGCTCATTTGCCTGCAGGGGTTTACACTTTGGAGTTTATCGGCCAAAAAGGCGCTAAGGCTTCGGCAAAATTGATCAAATAATGCGCAGCATCATCCTGTTGGTTTTGGGTCTGACGTTGTCTTTGACGGCAAAAGCCCAGGTCACTGTGAAAGGTAAGGTGGTTGACGCCATCAGTGGTGAATTACTTGAGGGCGCCAAAATAAGCACCCGAAATCAGTCGGCCCTTTCAGGAAGAGATGGTAGTTACACCTTGGTTTTGCCCATGGGTGAGTATGTGCTTGTGGCGCAGTTGGAGGGTTTTGATAACGATACTGTGTTGATACAGGCTGATCGCAATTTGATTACGGATGTCAATTTTCGGCTCGACAATCAAAGTGCGGCCATGCAGGCGGTTCAAATTACGGCCAGTGTGGCGAAAGATCGAAAAACGCCGGTGGCCTATTCCAATTTTACAGGGAAAGACATTGCTGAGCGATTGGGTAGTACGGATTTGCCCTTGCTGCTGAACCAAACACCGGGCGTCTACGCCACCAATCAAGGGGGAGGTGCCGGTGATGCGCGCATCAGCATTCGGGGATTCAGTCAGCGCAACATAGCCGTGATGGTAGATGGTATTCCCGTGAACGACATGGAAAACGGTCAGGTGTACTGGAGCAACTGGTTTGGATTGGGCGGGGTAACTGCTCTGACCCAAGTTCAGCGAGGTCTCGGATCATCGCGCATCGCCAACCCCGCGGTAGGAGGAACCATGAATATCATCACCAAAGGCATTTCACAGCAGGCACGTTTGGAAGCCAGTGTGGAAATGGGCGACAGCAAATACGAGCAGTTCTCGATGAATTACAACAGCGGTCGCCTCAAGGGTGGTTGGGGTTTTTTGTTGAGTGTTACCAAGCGGCAGAGTGCCGGATACGTTGATTATCTATACGATGACATGTATGCCTATTTTGGTAAGGCTGAAAAACAGTGGAAGACCAAGTCACATGGATCGCACACCCTCAGTTTTGTGGGTGTTGGAGCA
This sequence comes from Bacteroidota bacterium, assembly GCA_037975865.1. Lineage (GTDB taxonomy): Bacteria > Bacteroidota > Bacteroidia > NS11-12g > UBA955 > UBA955. The sequence continues at coordinate 11,667 of JBANFU010000127.1, read as the reverse complement.
CCACAGAGCCATGGTCAGCGCAGTTTTCGGGCTCGACTTTCGATGTACGACAGGGCGATGGCGCAGGAGTTGGGCATTGACACCGTGTTGCCGCGCATGGCTTATAATCAAGGCAATCGCTATAACCAACATTGGGGCTATTTGAATGAGGCCAAGGTAAGTGCGGACAAAACAGATACGATGTGGTCGCGCCGTTACGCTTTGAACGAGCGGGAGAACATGTTCCACAAACCGCAGTTTTACGTGAAGCACGACTGGGCTTTGTCGAAGAAGACGTTGATTACCACAACCGCATATGCGTCTTACGGTCGTGGCGGCGGGGTAAGTTCCAACAGCACGTTGAAAATCCCACAGTTGCCGCAGAATTATGGTCAGTACGATTTTCAAGGAATCTATTTCTTGAACTCATCGGGCAGTGATTTCACTACGCCGGTAGACCCCAAATATTCTCTGACGGAGAACAAATCGGCGGGGATTTTGCAGCGTGCTGTGAATAACCACAATTGGTACGGTTTGTTGAATACCACCCAGCACAAGTTGAGTAATTTGTGGTCGTTCACCGGTGGCATTGATTTGCGCACATACCGCGGAAGGCATTACCGCGAGGGTTATAACTTGTTGGGCGGAGATTATTTCATCCCCAGTCAGTCCGAAAAGAATCCCGCTTTCGATGCCAAGCACATGTACCGCAGTGGCGATATTTTTGGTTATAACAACGATGGTTTGGTGCGATGGGCGGGGATGTTTGGGGAGTTGGAATACAGCAAAAATCGGACAACGGCTTTTGTGAATGCGAGTGTTTCGAACACTTGGTTGCAACGGATCGATTATTTCAAGTTGAACTTAGACAGTCAGTACGGACAGAAAACGGCTTGGGTACAGCGCAAGGGTTTCACGTTGAAGACGGGGGTGAATCACAACATCAGTCGGAAATTGAACGTGTTTGGCAACGTGGGTTATTTGAACCGTCCCACCCGATTTAGCAATGTATTTGACAACCGCAATGTGCAGGTGCGCGACATCCGCAATGAGCGGGTGATGGCGGTGGAGGGTGGCTCGGGCTACAAATCGAAGCGATTGGCTTTAAACTTCAATGCATACTATACTCTTTGGATGAACAAACCGGTGGATTTCTTGTCGACCTTCACCGATTTGGACGGCAACAACTACAGTTTCAACATCAATGGCTTGGGTGCAAGGCATATGGGGGCAGAATTGCAGTCTTCGTTTCGGGCGGGCGACGGTATCACCTTGGAGGGTAGTTTGAGTTTGGGCGATTGGATTTGGAATTCGGGTTCGGAGGTGATTGTTCGCAACGATTTGGGCGACAGCATTGCCAAGGTAGATTTTGATGCGACGGGGGTTCATGTGGGCGATGCGGCACAAAAACAGGTGGCGATTTTGATGCGTTGGGAGCCCACGTATTTGAAGGGGGCTTATTTCACTGCCCAGTACATCCATTTTGCCAAGCACTATGCGGATTTTGATCCTACGGCTTTGACAGGAAAATACAAAGGACAGGAATCGTTCCGATTACCGAGTTACTGGTACATGAATTTGACGGGTGGTTATAAGTGGACCATGAAGGGCGGCATGAAGGTGCAGATTTACGGCATGGTGAACAACGTAACGAACAACATTTACATCTCAGACGGACAGCATCGCAATGTGGATGGCAATCCCATCAATACATTCAACCCCAAGAATTTGGAAGTCTTTATTTCACCGGGGTTGCGTTTTACCACCGGTATTCGGATTACCTATTAATATCGAACAGAAAATATGAACATGAAAAAACTATATGGATTTGCCTTAGCCTTGGTTAGCAGCGTGGGTATGGCATTTTCGCAGGCTACATTGCCGGCCTTTTGGAATTGTAACGATCCTGCGGGAGCACCAACAGGTTTTACGTTGAATCAAGGTACTTCAGGTACTTTCGTTTATACGTCGGCCAATTTGGTAAAGAGTACACCCGCGGCCATCCGGTTGGATGTTACGGGGGAGTGGATTAAAATCAATTGGACAGGAACGGCAGATACGCTGTGGTTTTACGCTTCGGGAACGGGCGCTTCGGGTGTAACGGCCTGGAAGGGAACTTTTGATGTGGAGGCGAGTGCTGACGGCAGCACTTGGACTTCCGTGAAGAAATTCGTGGATACGGATATGCCCATGGGAACCAAGCCATTGTTTGCCCAGGTGGGAAGCACCGCTCGCTACGCTCGCTTGATTTTCACATCGAAAACATCGGGGTATAACTTGGCCATCGACGACATCGAAGTACGTCCCGGCAAAGGCGGGGCAAAACCAGAGATCAAAGTAGATTATGCTGGAAAAACCCTAATCAATGGCAACGAAATCCGTGTTGGCAATGCCAACTCGTTTGATTTGACCATCAAAAACAACAGCACTGTGGGTGATCTTACCTTGTCTGGATTGCAAAAATCAGGCACGAATGCCGCTGATTTTACCACCACACAGTCTTTCCCTGTTACCGTGAAAGCCGGTGAATCCACCACGCTTACCATTGATGTGAATCAGAATGTCACCAGCGGATCTCTGAAAGCCACCTTGGGTATTTTGAGCAACGACAGTTTGCAGTTGCCCTTCAATGTGAATGTATATGCCATCCGTGGCAGTCTGGCCACCGAGCCAACATCTGCGCCAGGGGCCCTGAATTTGGTGAGCAATTTGGCTTGGAAATCGGTGTTGGGAATAACTGCTTCCAGTGCCGATGGGTATTTGGTGATGTTGAGTACTTCGCCCATCACGGCAACCCCTACCGATGGGGTGGCTTACCAGCGCGGTGAATACCTTGGTGGCGCCCGTATCATGCATGCTGGAGCTCTGGCGAATGTGAATTTTGATAACATCTGGGGCGACACTAAATACTACGTGAAAGCCTATGCCTACAACGGTTACGACACTTATGTCAATTACTTCAGCACCTCAGCGAGTACCTTGGAATACACCACGCCAGGACTCAATCCAGGGAGTTATTACGGCTCTTTGACCTCCGCCGATACGTTGTTGGTGTCAAAATTGCGTGGCATTGTTCGTCCCCATTTCCAGGTTTATTATAGCAACTTCGGCGCTACCATGGCCTCAAATTTTGATGCCCGCGATACCACCGACGGCAAAAAAGTCATCAATTGCTTTTACACCGGCTACCCCTATGTGTTTACGCCGCCGTTTTTCTTTGATGTGAACGACCCCAATTACTTGAGTCGCGAACACTCTTATCCTTATTCTTGGATGGGTGAGGCGAGTCAGGATAGTGCCAATTACAGCGATTTGTATTTGTTGTACTTGGTGCATCAGAACAAGGGTAATGCCGTGCGTAGCAACTATCCCATGAACAACTTGAAGACCGTGACCATGAACTTCTACGGTGGAAAATTTGGTACCGATTCTGCGGGTGGATTTGCTTACGAACCCCGCGATTTCGCCAAGGGTGCGTTGAGTCGTTCCAACTTTTACATTTGCGCCACTTACAACCGTGCTGGGGCTCCGTTTACCATTCCCACAGCCAATGAGTTTTTGGGGATGAACCAAGACCAGAACGTGTTGAAGCGTTGGAGCAAACAGTTCCCTCCCAATGGATGGGAGATTGCTCGCCATGAGTATGTGGCCTCTGTACAGAAAAACCGTAACCCGTTTGTGGATCATCCAGAATGGGCTTGTTTTATCGATTTCTCCACGATGAAATACGTGAGTGGTGGAACAGCCTGTGGCGGACCCACCATTGCAAGCAAGCCTTTGTCGGTGGTCACTGCCAATATTTACCCCAATCCCAGTTCGGATGTGATGCGCATTGATCTCTCAAATTTCAAGGGCAGCGAAGTAAAAGTGACCGTGGTCGACTTTTACGAGCGTACCGTATTTGAAGGCAAAAGTCAAAGCGGTAGCATGTCCTTGGATGTGAAGGGATGGTCGGCCGGACAGTATTTGGTGTTGATTCACGGCGCTACGCAGCAGGCGGTGACAACGGTGATGGTGAATTGATGAATTTCGAGAGCGCCGAGATATTGGATTTGATTGATCGCTGTCTGGCTGAGGACATTGGCGGGGGCGATCACAGCAGTTTGGCATCGATTCCGGAGGGTACGATGGGTGAGTCGCGCCTGTTACTCAAGCAGGAGGGTGTGGTTGCCGGGTTGGCGTTGGGCCAAGTGATTTTACGTCGGCTGGATCCCGAAATCTCTTGGGAGGCAATGGCACAAGATGGCGATTATTTGTCGGCCGGAACCCAGCTTGCTGCGGTGAAAGGCCGGGTACATGCGTTATTGGCCGGTGAGCGGTTGATGTTGAACTTCATGCAGCGCTTATCGGGTGTGGCCACCCAGGCTTATCAGGCGGTGAAGTTGGTGGAGGGCACGGGCACGACGATTTTGGATACACGCAAAACCACGCCAGGTCTCAGGGCTTTGGAGAAGTGGGCGGTGACGATGGGCGGCGCGAAGAATCATCGCATTGGACTCTACGATATGGTGATGTTGAAAGACAACCACAACGATTCGGCGGGAGGCATAACGGCGGCGGTGAATCGCACGCACACCTATTTGAAAGCTCAGGGACTCTCGTTGGGCATCGAAGTGGAAACCCGAAACATGGACGAAGTGAGGGAGGTGATGGCTTTGGGCGGTGTTCAGCGTGTGATGCTCGATAATTTTACACCGGAGCAGTGTGTGGTGGCGGTGAAAGAAATCGCGGGACGGTGTGAAACCGAGGCCTCAGGGGGTATTCATTTGGGCAATTTGCGGTCCTACGCAGAAACAGGGGTTGATTTCATTTCTTTGGGATCGCTTACCCACAGTGTGATGTCGCTGGACATCAGTTTTAAAACGAAAGTAGTATCATGAAAAAAATATCAAACATCTTGTTTGCCTTTGGGCTCATGACGGCATCATTGATTGTTGGTGGTGCCCAAAGTGGTTGTAACGCAACATCGGAGGGTGGTGCAGCGACTGAAAGTGCGAGTGCCGCTGAAACGGGTGCTGAAGCGTCATCGGTGGATGCAACGCAAACATCGCAAAGTGCAGAAACCCCCGCAGGCGACAGTGCGGTTGCGACGAAGAAAGCGGTTTCCAACAAGCTGCAATGGTATGAATATGCCGAAGGGTATAACAAAGCCAAGGCGGAAGACAAGATTTTGTTGGTGGATGCTTACACCGATTGGTGTGGTTGGTGCAAAGTGATGGATCGGGAAACCTATACCAATGCCGATGTGATTGCTGCGTTGAACCAAGATTTTGTCTGTGTGAAATTCAATCCAGAAGTGGAGATGACACACAGTTTTGGAAAGTATAATTTGAAGAGCAACGAGCTCTTGTATTGGTTGTCCAACGGTCAGCCCGGGGGATATCCCACCAGTTATTTTGTGTTTCATCCAGCCAAAAACGATGAGCGGGCTTCCCAGGCAGGGTATTTGCCCCCGGATCAATTTTTGAAGTTGTTGGCGGAGGTGAAGAAGCGACATTAATCCTATATGGCTAGAAAAGTAAAAGAGTTTCGATTGTTCGAGAAACTGACCATTGAAGCGGCTGCGGCCGAAGGTCATTGTATTGCCCGTCACGACGGACAGGTAATTTTTGTGAAGTATGCTGCGCCGGGCGATGTGGTGGACGTGCAGATCGTGAAGAAAAAAAAGAACTTCATGGAAGGCAAAATCATCAAGTTCCACGAAAAATCATCGTTGCGGGTGGATCCTACGTGTCCGTATTTTGGCACGTGTGGCGGCTGTAAATGGCAGCATTTGGGCTATGCGGATCAGTTGGCATTCAAGCAGCAACAGGTGGTGGATGCGATGGAGCGAATTGGCAAGGTGGAGGGGTTTGAGGTGATGCCGATTTTGGGTAGTGGACAGGTTTACGGGTATCGCAACAAGCTGGAACTGACGTTTGCCGATCGCAGTTGGGTGACAGTAATGCCTGCCGAGGGCGAGCCATTTCCAACGGCGTTGGGGTTTCATATGCCGGGAAAATTCGACAAGGTATTGGACATTGAGGCATGTCATTTGATGCCCGATTACGTGAATTTGATTCAGCGCGGGGTGAAGGGGTATTGCGAGGCGAATGGAATAGACTTTTTCAACGTGATTAAGCAGGAAGGACAGATGCGCAACATCATGTTCCGGTGCAACCGCGATGGAGAGTGGATGGTTTTGGTATCGTTTCACGAAGAGCGCGCAGAGAATGCGGGCCTGATGCAGTACATCGCCGATACCTTTGATAAAATTGTAAGTTTGGTATATGTAATCAATCCCAAGCGCAACGATACCTTGCAGGATTTGGAGGTGCAGTTGTTTGCGGGCAAGCCTTATCTAACGGAGCGATTGGGCAACAGAACGTATAAGGTGAGGCCGCAGAGCTTCTTTCAGACGAATACGTTGCAGGCCGAGAATTTGTATGAGATCACCAAGGATTTTGCCGGGTTAACGGGCGATGAGTTGGTGTATGATTTGTATACGGGAACAGGCAGCATTGCGTTGTTTGTGGCCGATCAGGCGAGGGAAGTTGTGGGGATTGAGTACGTGGAAGAGGCGATCCAGGATGCCAAGGATAACATGTTGTTGAATGGGGTGGAGAACTGCAAATTTTACGCCGGCGATATGAAGGATATTTTGACGGCAGAGTTCATTGCGGAGCACGGAAGACCCGATGTGGTAATCACAGATCCTCCGCGCGATGGCATGCATCCGAGTGTGGTAGATCGATTGCTGGAGGCCAGACCCAAGCGCATTGTTTACGTAAGTTGCAATCCAGCGACCCAGGTCCGCGATGCCGCGTTGTTGGATGCGGCGTATCGTTTGGTGAAGGTTCAGCCTGTGGACATGTTCCCACACACCCATCACGTGGAGAATGTGGGTTTATGGGAGTTGCGGGATTAAAACAAATCGACGAATTGAAAGCCGTTTTTCAGTCTTTCTTTGCCTAATTTTTGATATTCTACCAAAGCCCAAAGGACCAATTCTTTGAGGAATAGTTTGTCGGTCTGGGGAAAATCGGGCTGATAGCGGTTTAATAAAAATTCCAATGGCTCGATGTTGTTGAGTGTTTCGGCGTATTCGGTTGAATCCGATTCATCATACAGAACTACGCCCCCTTCGGCGAAAACAGTTTCCATGATGCTGGTATACGGACCGATTTCGGATTGTTTGGAAAGCTTTTCGATTTTGGGGAATCGGGTGGAAAACGCTTCTTTGATGGCAGCACCGATCAGTTCTTCGGCCACGAAGGCAGCGCCCTCTTGTTCACCTTCATAGACCAATTCCACTTTGCCGGTGATGGCTGGGATTGTGCCCATGAAATCGGATACACGGAGGGTGGTTTTCGTCTCTTTGTTAATGAGGGCACGACGTTCGGCGGTGCTGATGAGGTTCTCCAACATAGAAATGCTCATGCGGGCACTGACGCCACTTTTTTGGTCGATATAATCGCTTTTCCGTGCTTCAAAAACGATTTGTTCTATCAGGTCATAGGCCAAATCGGGCACATATACCCGGCTTGATTGCGCTGCGTTGATGCGTGCTTCTTGGGCGGATATTTTTCGGGCAATGGCGATGGTTTCAGGGTAGTGGGTCAATATTTGTGAACCGATTCGATCTTTCAGTGGGGTAACGATGCTGCCGCGGTTGGTGTAATCTTCCGGATTGGCCGTGAATACAAACTGAACATCTAGGGGTAAACGAATTTTAAAGCCCCTGATTTGCACATCGCCTTCTTGAAGTATGTTGAACAAGGCCACTTGGTTTCGCGCTTGTAAATCAGGGATTTCATTGATCACAAAAATGCATCGGTTGGCCCGTGGAATCATTCCAAAGTGAATCACGCGGTCATCAGCGTAAGAGAGTTTGAGATGGGCGGCTTTGATGGGGTCAATATCGCCAATGAGATCGGCGATGGTTACATCTGGGGTGGCCAATTTTTCTGAAAATCGGTTTGAGCGGTGCAGCCATGTGATGGGGGTATCATCGCCTTTTTCGGCAATCAAATCAATGGCATAGCGCGATAATGGCGCGAGGGGGTCGTCGTTAATTTCGGAACCAGCAACCACGGGAATATATTCATCGAGGAGTTGAACCATCATCCGCGCGAGGCGGGTTTTTGCCTGTCCTCTCAATCCCAATAAATTGATGTTATGTCGGGATAGGATGGCTCTTTCCAATTCAGGAATCACAGAATTTTCAAAGCCATGAACGCCTTCAAATACGGTGGTTCCGGCTTCTAGGTATTGAATGAGGTTGTTGCGAAGTTCATCTTTTATAGACTGACTTTGGTATCCTGAGGATTTGAGTTCACCTAAATTTGTTATCATGTTATTTCAGTCTTTTTTTTCTGTTTGATTCGTAATCTTGGAAGATCATTTCTCCCAGTCCTTTCAGCCCGGTGTAGAAGGCTTTGCCTTGGTTGGCCTCAGTAAAGGTGTCCACGAACTGCTGTAAGTAGGGGTCTCTGGCAATCATGAACGTGGTGATGGGAATGTGGAGTTTTCGGGCTTGGGCGGCTTGAGTGTAGCACTTTTCGGTGATGTAGGCATCCAAACCATTGCTGTTTTTGTAATAGGACCCATCTTTTTCACGAACGCAGCTGGGTTTGCCATCGGTGATCATGAAGATTTGCTTGTTGGTGTTTCGCTTTCTCCGCAAGATGTCCATCGCCAATTGCAGTCCGGCCACCGTATTGGTATGAAACGGTCCCACTGTTAAATAGGGAATGTCTTTGATGGGGATTCGCCAGGCATCGTTGCCAAAAACAAGTATGTCGATGGTGTCTTTGGGGTATCGTGTGGTGATGAGTTCGGTCAGGGCCATGGCCACTTTTTTGGCGGGGGTAATGCGATCTTCACCGTATAGAATCATGGAATGGCTGATGTCGATCATCAAAACTGTACTCATTTGGGATTTGTATTGGGTGTCTTCTACCACCAAATCGTCTTCGGTGAGCTGGAAAGCTTGCGCACCATTGTTGATTTGCGCATTTTTCAGGCTTTCGTGAGGGAGATTTTTTCAATGCCATCGCCAAATTGATAAGGTCGGAATTCACCCGTAAGCTCATCGCCTTGTCCGGTGGCCTTGCTTTTGTGGTTGCCGCTCCCATTTTTGCGGATATCTCCGAAAATTTGGTCCAGGGCCGACTGCCTAATGGCCCTTTCGATTTTAGCCGTTAGAGCGGTGCCTTTTTCGCCATTGGGGTCAACATCGTCTTTGATATACCCTTTTGCTTTGAGGTCTTCAATAAAATCATCGATGGTGTAGTGCTCATCGGTGAGTACATATTCTTTATCGAGCTCCCGCAACCAGTCTATGGCTTCGTCGAAGTCGCCCGAGGTATGCACGATGAGTTCTTTGAAAATATCGAACAGTTTGTCAAAAGGTGAAATGGCTTTGGGTTCAAATTCTTTGAAGTAAAAACCGCTCTTTCCTGATGATGTGATCACGATATTCTAAACGATGAAAGTTGTACAATTGTTCATGAAGGTGCCGAAAAACCCAAGGTTTATCGCTTCAGATAAATATTCTTGGTGAGCTTGGGGCGATGACCGTCGTTGTAGTTGAAGACGATTAGTAGGGTGCCTACTGGTTCATACGATTGCTATTTAAAACACGCCGCAACAATCTCGGCTTGTTCTTTGTCGTAGATTTTCTTGTAGCCCGTAGCGGGTGATGCACTGCTCTTTCTGCCGATGTATCGCAAAGCCGATGGGAAATCGTAGCGAGCCAAATGCAACCAAGTACCCTGGTTTTTGGGTTCCTCTTGTGCCCAGCAGAATTCGGCGCCTTTGTACTGCTCGAAAATCTCAGCCAACTTCCACTCTGGCAATGGATACAACTGTTCGATGCGCACAACCGCCACATCGCTGTGGTTGCCCGCTTCCTTGCCAGCCAAAATATCGTAGTAGATTTTGCCGGTGCAGAAAACCACTCTGCGCACCTTTTTCGCCACTTGGGTGTCGTTGATTACCTCTTGGAATTCGCCCTCGCTGAGGTCTTTCATCGTGCTTACGCACTTGGGGTGACGCAACAAGCTCTTGGGACTCATGATCACCATCGGAACTTGGAAGTCACGCTTCAATTGACGGCGCATCGCATGGAACAAACTACCCGGGGTAGAGCAGTTCAACACTTGCATGTTGGAACCGGCGCACAACTGCAGGTAGCGCTCCAAACGCGCACTGGAATGCTCAGGGCCTTGGCCTTCTTGTCCGTGCGGCAACAACATCACCAAGCCGCTAAATTTGCCCCATTTGGCTTCGGCACTGGCGATGAATTGATCGATGATGATTTGCGCACCGTTCGAGAAATCGCCGAACTGGGCCTCCCAAATGGTTAATCCGTTGGGGGTGCTGGTGCTGTATCCGTATTCGTAACCCAAGGCCGCGTATTCGCTCAACAAAGAGTTAAAAATGCTCAATTTGGCCTGACTCTCTGTGAGGTTGTTCAACGGCGCATACTCTTGCTCGCTGTCTTCCTTTTTGATGACCGCATGTCGGTGCGAAAACGTTCCACGCTCCACATCCTGACCCACCAAACGCACGGGGTGACCTTCGGACAACAGGGTGGCATAGGCCAACAATTCGCCCATGGCCCAATCGAAGGTGCCGTTCTCAACCATTTTTGCGCGATCGGCGAACAGGTTTTGTACTTTTTTGATGGGCAAGTTGTCTTCGGGAATGTGTGCCAATTTTTTGCCCAATGTTTGCAGGGTTTTTACGTCAACACCTGTTTTTACTGGGTTTTGGAAATCTTTGGGTTTGGCGTGGTGGTACCCTTCCCAGGTATTTTTTACATCGGAGGTTTTGGGTTTGAAATCGCCTTTGGCTTCTTCAAATTTGGCTTGCAGCTGGGCGCGGAAATCGGCTTCCATCTCTTGGGCCAACGCCGCATCGATATCGCCGCGTTCCATGAGTTTTTGCTTGTAAATCTCTCTGGGGTTGGGGTGTTTATCGATCAGCTTATACATCAATGGCTGGGTAAAACGGGGCTCATCACCTTCGTTGTGACCGTATTTGCGGTAACCCAACAAATCAATGAAAATATCTTGGTTAAACTCGAGGCGATAGGCCATGGCCAATTTCACGGCATGTACCACGGCTTCTACATCGTCTGCATTTACGTGCAACACGGGGCAAAGGGTTACTTTGGCCACATCGGTACAATAGGTAGAAGTTCTTGCGTCCAGGTAGTTGGTGGTGAAACCAATTTGGTTGTTGGTAACCACGTGGATGGTACCGCCCACATAATAGGCTTCCAAACCGCTCATCTGCACCACTTCGTACATGATGCCTTGACCTGCAATCGCCGCATCGCCATGGATCAAGATCGGACAGATTTTGGTGACATCGCCTTGGTATTTTGAATCCAATTTGGCGCGAACGAGGCCTTTCACCACGGGGTTTACCGCTTCGAGGTGAGAGGGGTTGTCGGCCAAGCGCATGTGTACTTTTTTGCCACTGGCGGTATCGATATCGGTGCTATAACCGAGGTGGTATTTTACGTCGCCTTCAAAATCTTCGAAGCCTTCTTCGGTTTCATTTTGGAAGACTTTGCCTTCGAATTCGCCAAAAATTTGGCTGTAAGTTTTGTTGAAAATGTTGGCGAGCACGTTCAAACGACCGCGGTGTGCCATTCCCATCACGAACTCATCCACGCCGAGGCCTGCTCCGTATTGA
>JBANFU010000115.1:0-9784 GCA_037975865.1 Bacteroidota bacterium | reverse complement strand
AGGCAAGGGAATCACACCTGGACCATGGCTGCAAGACGGTAACGACATCTGGAAAGAGTGTATTGAGTAATCGTATTCTCGTCACCCTATTATCCAATCCTCTCTCATTTTAACATTCATTGATTTAATCCCAAAACCGCCCCCGAATTTCAGCATCTTTGCACTGCAAGATGAAAGCGAGATTTGATGCTTTAACGGGGATTCGCGCGTTGGCGGTGTGTATGGTATTCCTATATCATAACCGCAAATTCTGGCGAGCCGATATACACCCTGAACTGTTGCGATTCATCAATGAGTTTCATGTGGGCGTTTCCATATTCTTTGTACTCAGTGGCTTTCTCCTTGCCTACAGTTACGGTGATGAACCAACCAAATCGCTTAAATCCTATGGGAAATACATCCTCGGGAGAGCGGCCCGAGTGCTGCCCTTGTATTGGTTCATTCTCACCCTATTTTATTTGGACCCCAAATTTGGCAAACACCATTTCTCCTTTTTTACTTATTCACTAACACACGGCCTATCCAACAGATTAAACTTAACCGCCATCGCACAATCGTGGAGTTTAACCGTTGAATTTTGTTTTTACCTGCTGCTGCCGTTTCTATACTGGATAGGTAAAAACAACATCAAACACCTCATTTATTGCCTCCTTTCACTCACCCTGCTGGCCTGGCTCATCGGACATTCATGGTTCCTCATCAACGGAAACCCCAGACAATTTTTATACCCCCTAAAATTTATTTTGGGGAGTACCTTCTTCGGCCGCTGGCCCGAATTTGCTGTAGGCTTATTTTTGGCAAAAATGCTATCTCACAGCCACCATCAATACCAAGCATTTTGGCAATGGAAACACAAAACTTTGCTCGGCATCATCGGCCTCTTCGCCTGCTGTTATTTGGGTGGTTTATTTCAGCCCGATGTATTCCATCATGGATCAGACCATCCCATCGGATTTGTGATATTCGCCCTAATTTTACCCCTGTTCATTGCCAGTTTCATCGCGGGATTGATCTCCGAAACCACCCACATACAACGGTTTTTCAGCACCCGTTTTTTGACCCTGCTTGGGAACGCCTCCTTCGCGTTTTACTTGATCCACATCAGTTATGTGAATATTAGAATTCGCTGGCTGTGGTTGGGACCCGATAGAAACTTCATCCTGCTCTGGATTATTTCTATTCTGCTTTATTGGCTCATCGAGAAACCAATCAACACCTTCGTCAGACGAAGATTTATACAAACACCGGCCAAAACCGACAACCGATAACACGACCCAATTCCTTGCCGAAACGCGTTACGCTACCGCATCGCAATTGATCATCCATTTTACACCAAACGCATCGGTAAAAATGGCAAACAGCGCACCCCAGGGCACCCTTTGTAATGGCATTTCAATCTCTCCGCCAGCACTCAAACCCTCGTACCATGCCGTAGCCTGAGCCTCGGTGTCGGCATTTAACGAGATGTAGTGATTGTTCCCTGGCTTCCAAACGTGACCCGCGCTGGGCAGCACATCTGAGGCCATTATCGTATAACCCGGCGTGATTTCCAAGGCCACATGCATCATTCGGTTCGATTCCTCCTCATTCAGCCCTTGACCCATGTCGGTGTCCTTAAAACGCTGAAACGTAGTGAATTCCCCACCCAAAATGGATTTATATACATTCATCGCCTCATCGGCGCGACCATTAAAATTCAAATACGGTACAAAATAAAATGCCATAGCCTTGCAAAGTAACAACTTCTGCAAGAGCCATTTTCCACTCATTTGTCATTTTTCTCACAGCAAACCTTTTCCCCAATCAATCCCCATCCGCTTCAATTTCGAGGCAACGGGTTATTTTTGCTTTTCATATCTCATCGCTTTGAACGTAAACGCTTTTCTTCAACACTTGACCTTTGAACGAACCGACCTCTCCTTTACTGTAGTGGTAGGTTTGGCGATGGTATTCATTTTCATTTTCCTCTTTGGCTATTTTCTCAAGGTCAAACGTACTGAAACTCAAACGGTCAATAGCAACGCCCCGGGCATCAGCATTATCGTTGTCAGTTGCAACGCAAAAGCGCAACTTGAAAAACATCTACCGCAGTGGCTAGCCCAAGACTACCCCAATTTTGAAGTCATTATTGCCAATGACCGAAGCACAGACGACACACCATTATTTTTAATTGAACAACAACAAATTCATCCCAAATTAAAAGTTGTATCCTTGGATGCTGAATTTGTAAAAATGGGCGGTAAAAAACTAGCACTAACCTTAGCAATTAAAAAAGCACAATTCCAATATTTTCTTTTCACAGAAGTAGATTGTTTACCCAGTAGCGACCAATGGTTAAAACATATGGCCACTCAATTCAGTAACGAAAAACACATTGTGTTGGGGGTATCACCGATAAAAACGGGCCAGGGTTTCCTCGCTTCATTGATTCAACACGAACAGTTAATAAACTCACTGCAATATTTGGGATTGTCTATTGCTGGAAAACCCTATATGGGATTGAGTAAAAATTTAGCCTATAGCAGGGCCACATACAACGCAGTCAATGGCTTCAGTAGCCATTATCATCTTCCCGCGGGTGAAGATGACCTCTTTATCCAAGAAGCAGCAACAAATTCAAATACCGCACAGTGTATCAACCCTGATGCGTTCACTTATTCTGAAGGCCCCCGCAGTTGGAAGGCCTATTGGAAACAGAAAAAACGTCAACTGTGGGTAGCAAAATCCTATCAAATGGGCGTGAAACAACTCCTAGCCATCCATCCTATGGCTCAGTTGTTTTATTGGGTTGGTATTATTTTGTGGTTTATTTTTGGATCACACTGCCTATGGCCAATCATTGCATTGATGATTAAAATTACCCCGGAGTGGATCATTTACCACCAAAAAGGCAAGCTCCTCCAAATGCAAAAATCTATTCCGCTGTATCCCATATTCAACCTCTTTGAATCCTTTTGGTATGTGGTGGTGGGCATCAACGCGTTTTTTTCAAGAAAAATAACATGGTAGGACCTGACATCATCTTCGAACACTTCCCCAACCTCACCGCAACTCAACAGGCACAAATCACGCAGCTCGGTCCCTTGTACGCCGAACACAACGCCCGGGTGAATGTGATTTCTCGCAAGGACATGGACATGTTTTACGTGCATCACGTGCTTCATTCCCTGGCCTTGGCCAAAACCTGCGAGTTTATTCCCGGTCAGCACTTCATCGACATCGGCACGGGCGGTGGTTTCCCCGGCATTCCCTTGGCGATCATGTTTCCGAATGTGGAATTCACGCTGGTAGACAGTATCGGCAAGAAAATCGCGGTGGTTCAGGCTGTCATTGATGCGCTTGGACTAAAAAATGCCACCGCCATACAACATCGTACCGAGCAATTGCCCATGAAATTTGATGGTGCCGTAGCCCGTGCCGTGGCCCCCGCCATTGAACTTTGGAAATGGATGGAAAACCATTGGAGTGGCAAACCCCGGTTCTTCCTGTTGAAAGGTGGCGATTTGGCGGCAGAAATCAATGAGGTCATCGAATACTCGCAAAAGACAAAAATCAAATTGCACGCCATTGGCGACATCTATTCAGACCAACCCTTTTTCGAAACGAAAAAAGTGGTGAAGCTGTTTCACGGATAAACCGCTTTTCCCTATCGGGATTTAATACCAACAACCGTCTACACCAGTCCCTATCAGGCTCCCAGCAGCTGTTTGGCCGACGTCAATGCTGCATCCAACCCGTCTGCATTTTTACCACCCGCGGTTGCGAAGAATGGCTGTCCGCCACCCCCACCTTGGATTTCCTTGGCGCAGTCGCGAATCATTTGTGAGGCATTCCAACCCTTTTCCGCCACCCATTGGTCGTCGATATAAATGGCGAGTCCCGGTTTCTCCTCAGCCAAATACGCCAATACCACCACAGGGTTGCCGAGCGACTGCTTCAATTGGAAACACAGCTGTTTGGCCGCATCCGCATTGGGCAGATTCAATTTGGCAAACACCATGGGAATACCGCCCACCTGGGCAACGTTACCCAACAATTCATCCTTGATCACCTGCACTTGCTGGGCTTGGAACTGTTCTATCTGCTTGCGCATATCGGCGTGTTCTTCCATCAGCTTAACCACCGCAGCCTCCGCATCCTTGGGGTTGCCCAAGACCTGCTTCACGCGCGCTAATTCTTCCACCTGTTGGTTGATATAATCCAACGCCGCTTGTTGGGTTACTGCTTCTATTCTACGAACGCCGGCAGCCACACTTGACTCGCCCAATATTTTGAAGAACCCAATCTGCGAAGTATTGGACACGTGGGTTCCGCCACACAATTCCATGGAGTAATTCGCATCAAACTCAATGACGCGCACAAACTCGCCGTATTTCTCACCGAACAAGGCCGTAGCGCCCATTTTCTGAGCCTCTGCGATGGGCACATTGCGGTGCTCTTTCAAGGCGATGCCTTCACGGATCTTTTCGTTTACCCTCTGTTCCACGGCCAAGATTTCTTCTTCCGTCATTTTACCAAAATGAGAAAAGTCGAACCGCAACGCCGCATCATTCACCAAACTACCCTTTTGGGCTACATGGGTTCCCAACGCCTCTCTCAACGCGCTGTGCATCAAGTGGGTAGCGCTGTGGTTGCCGTTGATTTTGGCACGACGTTCATCGTCGACTTTGGCCTCAAACACCTGATCCAAATCCGTTGGTAGCTTATCGCACACCAAAACATGCAACTTGTTTTCTTTATGGGTGTCTAACACGCGCACTCGCTCGCCATTTGCTCCAACCAAATACCCGGTGTCGCCCACCTGTCCACCACTCTCGGCATAGAAAGGACATACATCCAACACAATTTGGTATAAATTCTTGCCTTTGGCCACGATGGTTCGATGGCGACTGATCTGGGTCTGACACTGGGTGGTATCATAGCCACAGAACGACTCGTCACTGCCATCCATCACGGCATGCCAATCGCCGGTTTGTTTGGTGGCATCGGCTTTGGAACGGTCTTTTTGGGCTTGCAAAGACGCTTGAAACCCGTCCATATCCACAGAACAACCGCGCTCACGGGCAATCAGATCAGTGAGATCGATGGGAAAACCAAAGGTATCGTACAATTCAAATGCCGTAGCACCATCTATCACTCCTTGGGGGTGTTGTTCGATGTAGGTATTCAAACGACCCATACCGGTGCTCAGTGTGCGGAAAAACGCATTTTCTTCTTCTTGGATCACGCGCTGAACAAAACCTTCTTGGGCCTTCAATTCGGGGAAACTACCCGCGAAATAATCGGCCAGGGCGGGCACCAACTGGTTGAAGAACGCCGTTTGGAATCCCAAATAGGAGTAACCATAACGTACCGCCCTTCGCAGGACACGTCGCACCACATAACCCGCACCGGTATTCGATGGGAGCTGACCGTCGGCAATACACAAACTCACGGCCCTAAGGTGATCCGCAATCACGCGGAAGGCAATGTCTTGCTTCTCTTCATCCCCGTAATTTTTACCACACAATTTGGCGGTGTTTTGGATGATGAATTGAAAGATATCGGTGTCGTAGTTGCTGGATTTGCCCTGTATGCCGCGCACCAGGCGTTCGAAACCCATACCGGTATCAACGTGTTGAGCGGGGAGGCGTTCGAGGGAACCATCGGCTTTGCGGTTAAACTCCATGAACACCAGGTTCCAAATTTCAATGACTTCGGGATGATCTTGGTTGACGAGCGTCGCGCCATCTACGGCCTCGCGCTGCTCTGCCGACCGCATATCGAAATGAATTTCCGAACACGGACCGCAGGGTCCTGTATCACCCATCTCCCAAAAATTGTCTTTCTTGTTGCCTTTGAGGATGCGTTTGGGGTCGATAAACTCAGCCCAGCGATCGTAAGCCTCTTGGTCAAACGAAATGTTGGCGGCAGGATCCCCTTCAAATACCGTCACATACAATTGGTCTTTGGGCAATCCATAGACTTCTGTCATCAGCTCCCAAGCCCAAGCGATGGCTTCTTGTTTGAAAAAGTCACCGAACGACCAGTTACCCAACATTTCAAACATGGTATGGTGATAGTGGTCGTGGCCCACTTCTTCCAAATCGTTGTGTTTTCCGCTCACACGAAGGCATTTCTGCGAGTTTACCACGCGTTTGTAGGGTGCTTCTGCGTTACCCAAGAAATAATCCTTGAACTGGTTCATGCCCGCGTTGGTGAACATCAAGGTGGGATCCCCTTTCACTACGATGGGTGAACTTTGCACAAACGTGTGTTGTTTGGAGGCAAAAAATGCCAAAAACTTCTCTTTGATTTCGTGACTGCTGAGCGCCATTCCGCAAAGATAGTGAAGATAAAGCAAAAGGCGCCCGCTAGCGGGCGCCTTTTGAACTCAGATTGAATAGGAAACAGAAACTTAACCTACCGCGCTCACTTTGGGCGCAGCCTGTTTGATTTCATCGCTCGCACCGTCTTCAAACTTCTTGAAGTTGTCGTTGAACAAGTGCGCCAATTTCTCACATTGCTTGTCGTAGGCTTCTTTGTCGGCCCAAGTATTTCGTGGGTGCAACAATTCCGATGGAACGCCTTCGCAAGCATCGGGCATCATCATCCCAAATACAGGATGTGGGGTAAAGCTGCCGTTGAGTTTGCCTTCCAATGCCGCGGTGATCATGGCACGGGTGTACGACAACTTCATGCGACTGCCCACGCCGTATCCACCCCCGCTCCAGCCGGTATTCACCAACCAAACGTTGATATGGGGATTGGCGCTCAATTTTTCACCCAACATTTTGGCATACACCGTTGGATGCAAAGGCAAGAACACCTGTCCGAAGCAAGAAGAGAAGGTCGCTTGAGGCTCGGTAACCCCGGCTTCTGTACCAGCCACTTTGGCCGTGTAACCACTGATAAACTGATACATCGCTTGTCCGGGATTCAACTTTGAAATCGGAGGCAACACACCAAACGCATCGGCAGTAAGGAAGAAAATATTTTTCGGCGCATCACCCACCGATGGCACTGCGATATTGTCGATGTAGTCGATTGGATACGCCACACGGGTGTTCTCTGTCACAGAGATATCGTCGTAGTTCACCACGTCAGACCCCTCGAAGAAACGCACGTTTTCCACCAAGGCACCGTGCTTAATGGCATGCCAAATTTGGGGTTCTTTTTCTTCGGTAAGGTTTACGCACTTAGCATAGCAACCGCCTTCGAAGTTGAAAACGCCGGTATCCGACCAACCATGTTCATCGTCGCCAATGAGTTTGCGATTGGGGTCGGCGCTCAACGTAGTTTTTCCAGTTCCGCTCAATCCAAAGAACAGGGCGGTATCGCCATTCACGCCGATGTTGGCAGAGCAGTGCATGCTCAACACATTGCGCTCGTGGGGCAGGATGTAATTTAGGACAGAGAAAATGCCTTTTTTGATTTCCCCGGTGTAGCCAGAACCACCAATCAAGATGATTTTGCGACTCACACTTACGATGGTAAAATTATGCTGACGGGTTCCATCTTCGGCCGGGTTGGCACGGAAAGAGGGCGAAGCAACAATGATCCATTCAGTGGGTTGCGTGGCGATTTCTTCGGCGGAAGGACGTAAAAAGAGATGCTTGGCGAACAAGTTTTGGTAAGCGCTCTCGGTTACCACTTGGATGTTCAGGCGATTTTTTGGATCGGCACAAGCGTAGGCATTGCGCACGAAAACCTCTTTGCCTTCTAGGTGCTTCATCACTTTGTTCAGCAGGGCATCAAACTTCGCCTCCTCAAAGGGTTGATTTACAGAACCCCACCACGCTGAGTCGGCCGTATGGGCGTCGTTGACCAAGAATTTATCTTTCGGACTTCTACCTGTGAACTCACCGGTATCGGCAGCCAGGGCGCCTTGGGAGGTAATACGACCCTCATTTCTTTCAAGGGCTTTGGCAACGAGTTCGTCGGTGGTTAGATTTTCGAATACGTTCTGGGCGTGATTTTTGATCGACGCAATGATTTCGGTATTATTCATGCTGTAAAAGAAATAACTTTGGCACTGCAAAGGTACTTATTGTATTTGCGCTTACTGCCTACAAAACAGGTTTCTTTGCCAATGAACTTACGCACAGATATTTTAGAACATTTGCAAATTTTAATAAATTTCAACCACTTGAAAAACAAGGCCTTAAACTCACGCAAACCCGCATCTGGTGTATGTTTGACACTTCTAAAAATGTGCATTATTTTCTTTGCGATGGCTCCGTTGCGCGCTCAGTATTTAGTCTTGAAGTCGAAACAAGAAGTGGGTATGGCGGTGGGACTTTCACTGCACACGGGTCTGAATTTGTTGGCCGATCACAACCATTGGGGCGGACCGGTGCGCACTTGGCAGGTGCCGGTATTGGATGCGGCGGCACAATATCGATTGTCGCCCAAAACAGCGAAGATTTCGGATGGAATGGCGATGGGCACGGCGATGGCGGCGGGGGTATTGACTTTGGCCCTACCCCAAAATCAGCGATTACAATATCTTACGGTGGGGGTTCAAAATGTCTGGTTCACGGCAAATATCACCCAAACGGTGAAGGTGTTGGCGGCCCGGAACAGACCCTACACGCAGGCTCCGGGATTTGTTTCGGACCGCCGGGATGATCACTACAGTTTTTTCAGTGGACACAGTTCGATTACGGCCACGGTGGCAACAACGGCGTTGATGATGGCTTTCAATCAACGGGATTTGGCTTCGTGGGGCCGCCCCGCCGCGTACGCGGCGGGCGGCCTTGCCCTAACCACCGCAACCCTGAGAATCGCTGCGGGCAAACATTATCCCTCCGATGTTGTTACTGGAATATTGGTTGGCGTTGGCGTAGCCCTCATCAACACCCAACTTCACCGGGTGAAATGACGCTACACTTGACCTAATACCCAGTGAACCCATGAAAAACGTCCTACTTTTGCTCCTGCTTTGGACCCTGAGCGCCTGCTATACGGAAGCCAAACAATCCAACAACGCAAAACCCATTCATACACAAAATTCGCATACCAACCCCCATACTACCATGAATCAGTCTACTGAACAACCTATCGACTCCTGCGTTCTCGCCGGTGGATGCTTTTGGTGCCTCGATGCCGTTTATCGTCAAATGCGAGGCATCATCAACGTGGAATCAGGCTATTCTAATGGACAAATAAAGAACCCCACCTATCGGGAAGTGTGTTCAGGGAGAACCGGCCATGCCGAAGTAGCAAAAATTTATTTCAATCCTACCCTCACCTCCTACCAACAAATTTTGGAAGTGTTCTGGCGCATCCACAACCCCACTACGTTGAACCGACAAGGGAACGACATCGGCACGCAATACAGAAGTGGCATCTATTTCATGAATGAGGAGCAAGAGCGCATCGCCAAAGCCAGCAAACAAGCCGTAGAAGAAAGCGGACTCTGGGCCGCCGATGGCAAAGTGGTCACAGAAATTTTACCTCTCAATAACTATTGGCCTGCCGAAGACTACCACCAAGATTACTTCGCCAACAACCCAGAAAACCAATACTGCGTTTACGTGGTGAGTGAGAAAGTAGAAAAATTCAAGAAGACCTTCTCCGAGCTCCTGAAATCGAAGTAACATCTTCGATCTCTCGAGGAATTTGATTTTTTACTAGACACCCGCGAAAAAATTGGACAGTTCCAAAGCTCAACCCTTGGTTTTATAGCCTTTTCCCTCCAGACGCCTTCACCTTGGCATGCAAATCACCCTGGATAATGATGTCGCCATCCTTAGCACTTCCCCCCACCCCGCAATGAGATTTCAATGCCTTTTCTAACGAT
>JBANFU010000266.1:0-6121 GCA_037975865.1 Bacteroidota bacterium | reverse complement strand
AGTGACTCAATGTCGATGTGTAATCACTGGTCGGTTGAAGTGTAATCATTGGTCGGTCGATGTGTAATCATTGGTCGGTTGAAGTGTAATCATTGGTCGGTTGCTGTGTAATCATTGGTCGGTTGCTGTGTAATCATTGGTCGGTTGCTGTGTAATCACTGGTCGGTTGAAGTGTAATCATTGGTCGGTCGATGTGTAATCACTGGTCGGTTGAAGTGTAATCATTGGTCGGTTGAAGTGTAATCATTGGTCGGTTGATGTGCCGAAATGTTGAACTCATTGTGAATTCAATCCTCGCTCATTTTTATTTTGCCCGTTATATTTTACACCCCGTGGTAGGGATGGGTGAACATTGGCGATGGCGCAGCCAGTGGAGACGTGGTATGTTCTCTATAAGCGTTACCCACCAGAGGGATTTTTCCGACTGATTGAAGCCGTGTATTGTACACTTATTGAGAGTAAGATTCTTGGGTGAAATTTGAAATTATATTGCCTATGATTGAAATAGCAGCCTGACGTATTTTCAAGACTTGGATTAGCACATTCCGTGGCTTGGTACTTGATTGAATTAAAAATCATTTTCAAGCTAAGATTGCCAAATTAATTTTGTTCTCAATAAGCGGTCGTTTTAATGAAGGGTTGGTTGTGTATCTTATCAGTTTAAAAGACGCCTTATGAGAGCAAGTCACGTCCCTATTCGATTATCGATGATGCACGCATTGTATAAGTGATTGTAAATTATTGTGTCGCATTCTCATTGCTACAAAATATTTTAAATCTCGAGGTTGATTTAGTATTTAAATCGGAAGGATGATTTAACGGTTGAATCTCGTAGCCGATCCAACTTTTAAATCTCGAGGTTGATTTAGTATTTAAATCGGATGGATGATTTAACGGTTGAATCTCGGAGTCGATCTAACTTTTAAATCTCGAGGCTGATTTGACTGTTTAAATTGGTTGGTCTGAATTGGGTATGTTGATGACAGATTAATGGCTGACTTACCATTTATTTTGCCAACGATTCCAGGTTTTAATCCCGGATGTAAAGTATCCGAAAACGATGGAATGGTTCAGGGTTCCAGTTAATTGGGAAAGGGGTTTGGCATTAGGGGAAGCGGGGAATTGCCCTTTGATTTGTTCAAATTCTCTGTGGGCCTTAATGATTTGGGGGATGTGTGACCATTTGCCTTGGAGAAAAAAGAATAAACCTGCTAATCCATCGAGCAGTTTCCGGGAAAATATGCGCGCAGATTTTTCACTCGGGTGAAGGTTTTTGTGCAACATGAGTAGGTTGTTGCGGAAATTGAGAAAGGTTTTGCGCGGACTTTGGTTGGATAGGGTAGCACCACCGATATGAAATACGCGTGAGTTTGGACAGGACCAAATGCTGTACCCCAATAATTGTAAACGCCAACAAAGGTCAATTTCTTCCATGTGCGCAAAAAAGGCTTGGTCGAGTCCCGCTGCGCGTTCCCAGGCTTCCCGTTTGATGAAGAGGGCGGCGCCGGTTGCCCAAAAGAGGGGCATGGGATTGTTGTATTGGCCTTGGTTGTATTCCACATTACCAAAAATCCGACCCCGACAAAACGGGTATCCGTATTTGTCGATGAATCCGCCGGCTGCGCCGGCGTATTCGAATTTGTTGCGCTGGTAGTAATCGATCAAATGCGGCTGTGCCGCACCCAAATTGGGCTGTTGCGCAACCAATTCCAGCAATGGCTCCAGCCATTGCTCATCGGGTTCAGCATCAGAATTTAACAGCACAAAATAATCCTCAGTACAGAATTTTAAGGCTTCATTGTATCCTCCGGCATAGCCTAAGTTTTCTTTGAGCTCGATCAACCGAATTTCCGGAAAAGAGGTTGTCATGAGTGCCACACTGCCGTCGGTAGAGGCATTGTCTACCACCGTAATGGTTGCGCCATGATATTGGCTATTTCGTATCACCGTAGGTAAACACTGCTGCAACAAATGTTGCGTGTTGAAATTCAGGATAACGATATTGATGGTGGGGGAGGACAATTTCGTCGCGGTTGGATTTGGGGCGTTATTGATTCGGGATTGAAATTTTATTCAGGATCGGATGTTGTGAAAGTGAATTATTGGGCGGCCGCGGCGGAACTTGTTCCGACGGCCGCCCCGCCTGTTTTAAAATTATGAAATATAAACTGAGGCTCCGGAGCCACCATCAAAAACACACAGCATTTTTGTTTTGGATTGCCATAGGCCTTTAAAAAAGCCCCCAGACGCTCCTTTTGCAATATGCCCAACTCCAAAAATCGCTCTAGCGTAGTGGCATTGATTGAATACGAAAACCCAAACTCGTCGCGGTCTACGATCATCTCTCCAATTTTGGCCTGCTCTTGGTGGGCCACGTACATCGGATGCTCGGTGAAACCACCGTCAACCATGTCCGCACTCACCTCCATCAAGAAGTCGTTCAACTCGCCCAACTGGGCCTCCAAAGACTTTAATTGAGATTCAACAACGGGATCCATCGACATGCGAATTCAAATTAAGGCGAAAAATCTCAAATTTTAGAGTTTAGTAGGTGGGGCCTGTAATCTTGACGTGTTCAAGATTAGTGCTGTACGATGAATTTCTCAGTAAATACCCGTGCACCATCACCACCCAATCGGATCGTTTTGTTTGTGCTTCCCACGGAAATCTGCAAGAAATAACTGCCGTTTTTCAGGTTTTTTGTATCGATGCGATAACCACCATCCGTTAAAAACGCCCCCGTGCCATCGCCCAAGTTCTCGCCCATGGAGTGATGGAGTATTCCTGAGGCAACCACCCTGCCACTCACGTCCATCACTGAATAGGTGGCGCCGTTCAAATCCACCGCGCTGTTCACCTGCAACTGCTCACTGCTGGGGTTCGGGTAAATTTTGGCTTGAAGGATTCTGCGGTCTTGCATCGACCCAATCCCCACCTTGGGCGCCTTGAGCTGAATGGCGAACATGCCTCTGCCATGGGTAAAGGCAAACAACGTTCTGTCTTCACGCATCTTGATTTCGTGCACCGCTACGTTGGGCAAGCGATAATCTTTCTGCCAAGTTTTACCGCTGTCGATGGTGTAGTACAAGCCAAAATCGGTTCCTGCAAAGAATACAGCATCGGGGTTGGCTGGATCTACGGCCAACATATTCACGGGCAATCCCGGAGGCAAATCCCCTGAAATGTTTGTCCAAACCGGCTTGTTTGTTACACTGTCGAGCCCGGTCACACGCCAAGCGCGGGGTTGATTGCTGATGTTCGACATCGCCACATAAAGCACGTAGGGATTTTTGGGGTGTACGTGCATCCCTTTGATGTTGTCGTTGGTGACAGCCAAAGGCACACTGCTATTGTAGTTGACTTCTTTGCCAGCCACAGTGGTAGCCGCCTTTTCGATTTTATACAGTTGGGCGCCAGTGCCACCGAAATAGACCACAGGATTTTCTTGATTTGAAATTCCAATGGCTTTGATCCCTGCGCGAATACTCAAATTGAGTTTTGTCCAACTGCTCCCCATATCCGTTGTTCTATACAACCCTTTGTTGGTTCGATAGTACACTTGAAACTGATCGGCGGGGTTCATCTCATAGAGGTTGATAAAGTCAACAACATCTGCAGAAAAAGCCGGGTCCGTGATGTTTGTTGCCCAGCTTGGTGCGGATGGACTGAAGCTCTTCATCACATGGATGGCCGCATTTTGGTAGCTCATGTAGGCTACGCTGCCGTCTTGCAATCCGATATGACAATAGGCACCATCCCCTCCGAAGAATGATTGGCTCACAAAGGGCTGACGCACCACATGGGTTCCATTGTCTTGTGCCCCGGAAATCGCAACCAAACCCGTGGGGCCATAGGCGCCGGCATAAAACTGCGTTACGCGATATCCGTTGTTGAGATTTGCCAATATTTCGGTGCTGTTCCAGCGGTATTTGTACATGCCTCCATCGGTTCCTACAACAAACTCATTGGTTGTTTTGGGAAGGTAAGCAAAGGAATGGTGGTCTGAGTGACCCACAGAGAGGTCGGTCCATGTGCTGCCGCCATTGTTGGTTCTAACCAATTTTGTGCCGCCACAAACTACCAAGTTTGAATCAGTAGGATGCGCGCCCAACAGCAAACAATACGCTTGGTAACTGGCGCCGGCTCCGCCGGGCGCCGTTTTCTTGGTCCAGGTACGACCACCATCGCTGCTTTTGTAAAAAGCAACAGGTACATCGTCAAAGGCAAAGCCCTCAAACACGGCATAAACCACGCTGGGGTATTTGGCTGGGCTGGCGAGTTGGATTCTGCGGTAGCTGCCTGATCCTGGTGCGCTTGGAAAAGTTACCACTTTGAAAGTGCCGGGTTTTCCCAAGGAGTCAGAGGCCACCACTTGTGATGAATGCAAGGTGGCTATCACACGATTGTTGGGCAGACAAAGAATGTCTGTGACCTGTTTATTGCCGCCGGCATAAACATTGGTAAAGGTAGAACCACCGTCGGTAGAGCGATACAAACCATTGGTTTGGGTGCCCACAAACAGGGTTTGTGAGTCGTCTTTGGCGTGTTCTATGTCCCAAATTTCTTGAAATCCGGGTGTTTTGGCGGAGGTGGTAATTTGGTTGAAGGTAAGTCCACCGTCGGTAGATTTGAATACGCCTTCGCCATCCACATCGGCGCTGTTGGCCCGGCTTTCACCGGTTCCGTAGTAGATTTCATCGGGGTTGAACGGGTTGGAGGTGATGCAAGATGGCATCATAGACACCTGGTGTTCGTTCAGGGGCTTCCAATTGAGGCCGCCATCGACGGTGCGCCAGAGGCCACCGGAGATGGCGGCCGCCAACATGATTTTCTCATTGCGCGGGTCGATCCACAAACCCCGAGTCCTGCCACCCACCGATTTGGGGCCGAGTTCGATGATTGTGTCGATGGGGTTGTCGTTGGAACGACGTGCAACCGACAGTTTCATGGCGTCGTATTTCGCCCATTGAGAGCGTAAAAATGGGGGTATTTCTCCATTGGCATCCTTTTTGTCGTTGAACCACTGATTGAAATATCCTGGATTTTCTCCTTTTTCTCCCTCGCGTTGAATCCAAAATTCAGGGTTGAGTAAAGTGTTTAGAACTCCCAGAGCGAATATCGGAAAGCATAATAGAGAAAGGCGTGCACGCAACGACATTTTCATAAACTACAAATATAGGCGATGTGGGTACAGTTTGTTTTGGGTATGGATGGATGTCATTGTTGAAAGACTTTGATTACATTTGAATATGATGAAGGCATTTCAACGCTTTTTGTTGATTTTGGGTATCGCTGCCGTGCTGTTGGGTGTGGTATGGATTTCCCCATTCGGTTATTTGATTAAAGGTGTGAGATTGACCTATCTCATCGGTGAAAAATCGGCCAACTATTTGGATTACAAAGGGTTTGATACGCGCGTAATTGCCAATGATCCTTCGCATGTATCCCCGATGGTGTCTTCCAGTGACGCGAATACCGTGACGCTTTCGCCATCACTCACTGAAATGTTAGAGCATACCCAAAGTGGATCATTTTTGGTTTTTCGCAATGATACTTTGGTTTGTGAGCGATATTTCGAGCCCGTGGCGGATTCGGTGCTTACCAATTCATTTTCCATGGCCAAAACGATCACGTGTTTGATGGTGGAGAAAGCCATTGAAATGGGCAAAATCGCTTCATGGGATGAACCGGTGAGGAAATTTTTACCATGGGTTGGGAGGGCAGCATCTGCAAACGGTGCTACCATTGATGGTGTATCGTCTGAGCAGATGGAAAAAAACGCGGCTGCCCTGACTTTGCGTCATCTGGTGACGATGTCGGCAGGATTGCAATGGAATGAAAATTATCAATCTCCCTTTGGGATTACCGCCAAAGCCTATTACGGTTCTGATGTGGAGGCAACCATGCGAGAAATTCCTGTACTCGTTGCACCGGGAACCGAATTTGAATATCAGAGTGGCGCTACACAGTTGCTGGGATTGGTGTTGGAACAAGAAACGAGAAAACACTTGGCCGATTTGGCCTCTGAGTGGTTGTGGAAGCCGTTGGGAATGGAGGCTCCTGCCTTGTGGTCTTTGGATAAGGCGGAGGGTCGTGAACTTAACTTTTGCTGTTTTAATGC
>JBANFU010000134.1:0-2795 GCA_037975865.1 Bacteroidota bacterium | reverse complement strand
TTAAAAAACACTTTCCAGACGATTATCAAGGATTTTTTGGACATTCAGCGCAGCAACAATCCCGCATCAATTTTGGCACTTTCAATCAGGTCTACGATATCGTGGCCGCATTCCTGATGCTAACATGCCTGTTTCTCTTGAATAAACATCCCAACCCGCACTATGCTTGGCTGTTGGGAGTTACCGCATTCTTTGTGATTTGCAATGCTTTTGTGACCGCCAACTTGGCCAATGTATTGTCTCGACTCAACGCGCGAACTTTTTGGCTGATTCCCTTCCTTTGCGCCGGCATCATCACGGCTACCCTGCTCAATTTGCGCGATAACCAACGTCAATCGACCCGATAAATCGGATACAGATTGTGGGTAGGCTCGTAGTGCTCGGTCTGTTTATACACCCAATTCAGCTGTGCCCAGGCGTCTTTTGCGAAGGCTGGATCTTGCGCTTTCTTGCGCTGTAATTCGGCATATTTTTCGGGATGGGTCTTCAACCACGCCGCCGCTTTGTCCTCAAATACATAATCGCTGTACCCCTCTTTTTGTTGCAAAATTCCATCGAATGCATTCCAAGCAAAATAAGAATCTGCGGCACGGGGTTCTAACACCGCCGTGAGAAAGCGCTCATTGTCCGGCTTCACCACAGCCACCACGTCACCGGCCCTCACCATCACCTTGATTACAGTATCTCGGGTTTTGACACTGTGGTGCAAGTAGTGCTTCTCATAGGGATGGGATACGGTTTTATAATCCAAAATATAACTCACACGCATACTCACCAACGTATCGATGGGGACATTGCGCAGTGCAATGCCGTTGCGCTTGAGTTTTTGAATCACGTCATCGTAAGCAAAGGGAATGATATAGGCTTTGGGGACCTGTATACTGTCCGTTGCTACGTAATGATCGTAATATTTCACAGGTTTTTCCCAAGGCTTTCGGGTATCATACACCAACCGATCTGCCCCGGTAACATCGCTGGGCCTGTATCCAAACTCAAACCCTCTAAAGGGAATCATTTGATACTGCTTCATGTCTAGCGTATGGGCGATGGGCAAATAATGAACGGGCTGGTCTGCCACGTTGCGCACCCATCCATTCATTCGCAATTTTTCAAACTGAGCGCGCAAAGAATCTGCGGTGGATACTGTTAAAAACTGCTCCATGAAGGCCAATGTGGCCAACATGCGTTGAGAAAATGGCTTGAGCATATGGGTTTCAACAGTATAACCAATGGTGTTGTGCAAGGCGGCAAACCCTGTGGCATAACGACCGCTCTCCCAAAAAGCAAAAAGGCCGCTATCCGGTACTGTTTTGATGGTCTCCACATACGGCGCCGTAGGCCAATCGTTGCGGGTCAATTGATTCTTCAATCCAGCCTCCAATTGTAACAGGCTGGGCACAATTTCGGGCATTAACTTTTCTGGACGCGTATGGAAATAGGTCAGGACGTATTGGTAATCGGCCCCATTGCTGGTATGATTGTCAACGAACAAATGATACTTTTCGGAAGCCATCAACGCAACCAAGGCTTTGGCATTGCGCGAGTCCATTTTAATGAAATCACGGTTGAGATCGAGGTTCTGGGCATTCCCCCGAAAACCGTATTCCACCGGACCATTTTGGTTGGCTCGAGAGTGAGCATTGCGGTTAAGCGTGCCATCTACATTGTACTGACAAACCACATGCAGTTCCAAATAAGGCAACGTTTCTTGCCAATACTGGCCAAAAAACAACAAATCTCTCACCAGGAACATGGAAGCATCGGTGCCTTCCGGCTCACCGGGGTGAATGTTGTTGTTGATCAATATTTTCACTTTGGGTGGAGCCACAACGCCCGGACCTGCTGCAATGCCTGCATCCTCCATTCCCAGTCGATCCATCCTACCCATCCGCTCTCCCAACAACTTGAAAACATAAATATCCTTGCCCGCATCGCCCAATCCAATGGAGGTAAGGGCACAATAGGCAGGAAAGGCTTTGGCCAGTTTGCGGTACCAAGCCACACATTCTGCGTAGGAGGCGGTGGCCAATCCCCCCGATTTTTCAAAGGGAGTCTGGAGTGAATCAAACAGGGTTTGCATCTCGGGGCTCAGGGCTTTGCCCTTCGCTGTGCGCGCGCCTTCGGCGCGCTGCATCGCCCCGCTTAAACCCACTGTACCAAACTCGTCCTTGGCAATCATGGCATAATCCGTTTGCACTGATTTCAACCTATCCGATTCCCCAACAGCCGCCGCAGCTGTACCCTTGCTACCTGCTACCTTGCCAGAGCCCTTGCGCTGAGCAAGCAGCCCCTGGCCCATGCAAGTCAACAAACACAATAATAAACTCAGTCGTTTCATCATCCTCAACGAATGCGATCCATGCTGCGAACCATCTCTTCATCCGCCTTGATTCCCCGGTAAGCCATCACCGCCGAAATCGCCATCAACACAGGCCAAACTAATGCAATCCCCAAATGACCATGATAATTTTCATGAGCCGTCTGAAAAATATAATATCTAGCCAACAGCACACATTCTAGTAGAACACACAGCGTGAGTGAACTCAAAACCAACCGCATTTGGAATTTACGACTTTTGAAAAAAAAGATAGACACAACACCTACGGCCATCGCAGCCACAGAAATCAACATGGTCATCATGTCAGGCACATATATGACTGGCTTTCCCAGAGCAGTGCCCGTATAGCTGTTCCAAAACGTCAACACATACGAATCCGGCTGATTTACCCCATCGAAATACGCATACACAGGATCTTGCCAAATCAAAATCAATCCGATGGCAAACAAGGCAAACA
>JBANFU010000174.1:0-21292 GCA_037975865.1 Bacteroidota bacterium | reverse complement strand
GATGCGGAAATTGCCCATTATGTGGAACAGTATCAACCGTTCGACAAAGCCGGATCCTACGGTGTACAGGACTGGATGGGGTATGTGGGCGTGAAGGGAATCCAAGGATGTTTTTACAACGTCATGGGATTCCCCGTAGCCAAATTTTATCGCGAACTCGCCGCGTTCTGTCGGCGCTGATCCCAGCAGCCAACAACCTCAATTACTTCTTCAAACTCTATCACTTCTTCAGCAAAGGCAAAGTAGCCATGTTCAACGCGCGCTCCGCATTGATCAATCCACCCGTGTTGCTCAGCTGAGGGAACGCCACCTTGGTTTTCTTGGTACCCGGCAAAATCACCTTGTGGGTATACACATTCACAGAGGCTTCCAAGATCATCTTCACATCCTTGGCTGTTAAGCTGGGGTTGCGACTCCAAACCAACGCACACACACCGGCACAAACAGGCGATGCCATACTGGTGCCATTGAAATACGCATACTCATTGTTCGGAATGGTGCTGTAAATGTCTTTTCCGGGTGAAAACACATCCACATTGTTGTGACCGTAGTTACTGAAATCAGTGGCCAACGCTTTTTTCGATGGCTGCGAAGCACCCACTTCAATCCAGTTGTTGGCAAATACACCACCACCCAAGGAATCGTTGGGGTAGTTAGCAGTAACATCGTTGTCCTGCGCACTGTTTCCAGCCGCATGAACCAGCAATACATTGTGATCCTGGGCATACAATACCGCCTCGTTCACAACGTCCTTGTCCCACTTGTACCCTTTACCAAAACTCATGTTGATGATGTTCGCGCCATTGTCCACCGCATAGCGAATGGCATTAGCCACGTCTTTATCGCGCTCGTCGCCATCGGGAACCACACGAATGGCCATGATTTTTACATTGTCGGCCACACCATCCAACCCAATTCCATTGCCACGAACCGCCCCAATGATACCCGCTACGTGGGTACCGTGAGAGGCATCCGGACCGGCTACGTTGTTGTTGCCATAGCCAAATTCATGGGGATCATTGTAATTATCACCCACAATTTCACGGGGATTGTAATCCAAATTGTATTGGTATTTTACCTGGGCTTCCATCGCATGCAACGATTGATCCACGGCCTCTTTTAACTGTTTGTAGCCCATCAACCCCACCAACATAGCAATGCGGTCGCGCTTCTTCACCTCAGACTCCTTCACAGGAATGGCTTTGATTTCCTTGCCGGTGGGTTCAATTTTGCCCGATACGCGGGCGTATTCTGCAAGTGTACGCTGAAACTCCATCGCATTAGTGTAAGACTCTTTACTCTCTTGTATCGTAGATTCAATGTCCACCCGCATCGCTTGATAAGCCAAGTATTCCGGATTGTTGTTCACCTCTTCCGCGGTTACATTTTTGAACTGCTCCTTGTACTTCATGTACAAACGCACCTTCTCCAAATGATCGTACTGCACCATTCGGCCATCTTTGCCACCAATGAAATTCCATCCCACCGTGTCGTCTACGTAGCCGTTGTGATCGTCATCGATGTTGTTAAAAGGGATCTCGCCTTTGTTATGCCAAATCACATCCTTCAAATCGGGATGCGCGATGTCTACGCCACCATCAACCACCGCTACTACGATGGTCTTCGAAGGCAATTGAGCCGCTGGACTCTCATACGCCTTATTCAATGAGATCCCCATGTTTTTCTTGGTGGGCTCCGCGTGATACCAATGTTTGTCGGGCTTCTTCTGTCCAAAAGCTTGCGCTCCCAACGTCAACCCCAAAAAGAATATGATCGATTTTTTCATGTTGTATTCGTTACGATAATTGTGTTTGTTCTGTGCTAATATTCAATGTTTTGATATGGAAATTCTGTGCGATGTTACTTAGCGATTTTATTTAGAGATGTTACTTTGCGATGTTACTCACCGGATGCGTTTGCAAAATACCAAGATACTCACCGACTTAAAAGGAATTTTCGTTGTAGGGTGATTAAAAACCCACCTACGCAAAAAGTTGCGCAACGGTTTCCACTTGATAACATCCATCGGCGCCATCACGTATTCTACCTTTTCAATTTCAAATCCATGGTTCTCCAACAACGCACAAATCCTTTGCTTCGTATAAATCCTGGCGTGGGCCCAACGCTCGTGCAACGGCCTTGGCAACCAACTAAAAAAGGGCACCCTATTCCAAGGCAACAAAGGCAAATTGGCCCCGTGGGTCTCAAAAATCCACCATTTATTGGGCACAGAAATGGCCGCCACACCCCCAATTTTCAAACTCTTGGCATAATTGGCCACACCTGCTTCCGTGGGCAGGTGCTCGATGACCTCAAAGCTAATCAACCGATCGGCCGCCGGCTCGTAGGGTTTCGACATGATATCCCACACCCCAAATTCTGCATTGTTTGCTCCCTGACTCGCCTTCAACGCATCAAATTCCCCCTGATGCACCGCCGCGTATTCCAGACCTTTCACCGATCTAAAATGCTTGGCCATCGGTACCGCCGTGTTGCCATTGCCACAGCCGATTTCTACCAAATCGAGGTCCCCACCCAAAAATCCAGGGTAGGCTTCCACCAACGAGATTCTGCGTTTTACCAGCAAATCATCCGTATCTGCCGGCTTTCCCAAATAATGCTCCGCCTCAAATAACGCTTTGTCAACCCTCGATGTATTACTCATGATTCTTTAACGACAATAATATTGTTAGGCAGCGGAAGATCGCTTTCCCAACAACTTCAAATTAAATAGCAAACGACGGAACAGTATCCATGCATGCGCAAAAAAGTTCCACAAACCCCCATAATGCTTGCTCAGTACCGCATATCGCTCCTTCCAAGCCTTCTGCGTATGCTGATAACTGCTGCCACCCGTTTCGAAATCGCTCACCACAAAACTCAACCGGAGCGAACCGCCCCGCATCGATTTCAACACCGCAATCATCCAGTCCACATCCGCCGCCTGCCTATAAGAAACATCATACTCCGGGGCAATACTGCGCCTCACCAACACACTCTGATGGCACACATTCATGCCAAACCGAAAACTGCCCGCATGCAACCGCTTGGGAAAAGGCTGAGGCTTCAATTGCGATATCAATCCCAAGGCCGTGCCCGCATCGTCGATGAACATCGTATCCCCAAACACAACGTCTGGTTTCTGTCCCCCGTGCACACGTTCGTACGCCCGAATCTCACCCACCACTTGACCCATCACCATCGCATCATGCAACGCATCCCCCGCATTCACAAACCACACGTATTCCCCCGTTGCCCGACGTAAACCCTTGTTCATCGCATCGTAAATGCCACCGTCACGCTCCGACACCAAAACCGAAATCTGGTCTTTCAGTCCCGTTAAACAATCCACAGAACCATCGGTACTCCCTCCATCGATGACAATCCACTCCCAATCCTGTCGATGCTGCTGCCCCAAAATCGAATCCACCGTCCTGCGCAATCCCTTACCATGGTTGTAATGGATGGTGATGATCGATATGAGCGGCGCTTGCGACAAAATAAAGTTAGTATCAGCCCGCTTGCTCGTCTTTCTTCAACATCAACTGCACCAAACTTCCGCCTACCAACAACAAAATCAAGGCAGAAGATGCCCATTCGATGTTTACCATGGTACTGCGATCCGCGGGTTCGTAAACCCAAGTGACGCTGTGCTTACCCGAAGGAATCTCCAATCCACGCAAAATGTAGTTCACGCGCAAGGCTTTGGCCTCTTTTCCATCGATATAAGCCTTCCAAGCTCCATTCTTTTCGTTGTAATAAATCTCACTGAAAACAGCCAATCCCGCCTGGGCATTATTGCTCTCATAGGCAATGCTGTCGTTGCTGTAGAAAATGCGCTTCACCACCGATGTAGAATCTGTGGCAAAGTTGCGGGCACCCAAAGTAAACCCTGCAGCCGCTCCCGCCTTATAATCCGCCCCCTCAATCACCGCGTGGTTGCGCAAGTTCAATGTGTTGATCATCGACAATGCCTCTTTCGCATTCGACGCTTCATCCACTGAATCCACGAACCAAGCATGTCCCAAAGCCGTCATTCTCGGTACCACAATCTCCGACTTCCCATCCTGAGAAATGCCCAAAATGAATCCACAATTCAACATATCCAACGCATGGTTGCTCATCAAATCGCCGGAGCCGGTTGGACCCGCCGCGCTGATGCAATACGACATCACATCTTGGTAGCGACTCATTTTCGCCGGATGGTACCCACCCACGTTGCGATGAAATGCACCTGCCCGGTTGTCATTGAACGCCCCGTTAATCCCACCGCGGTAATCAATCACGCGCTTGCCGTCTTTATTGTTCGCAATGATCTGATTGTCTACCGATGAGGGCAAAATGGCTTCCTCAGTTTCTTTGTCCTCCCAGTTGTCGTCGGTCAGGTAACGCTTGCTCACACCCACCATATCAAATCCCACCAACACTATCATCAGCAAACCAGCCACCAGTGAACTCGCCTGCTTTTTCAGCGCCACATACACCAACCCCACCAAAGCACCAATGAATAAAACGCTGCGGAAAATATCGTCCCACACCAACTTACTGCGCAATTCCTTAATCTTGTTCACAGTTTCCATGCCCCCCTGCTCCGCAATGCGTTTGTCGGTGTCGGGCGACGCAAAATCACTGCCCCAAGTAATCAACACCACAGCACCCACCAGCACCCCGGCCAAGATCAATGTATTTTTAAACACCTTCTTTTGGGCCGCTTCACTCAATCCATTGCCCTGTACCAACTCAATGAATCGGTACAAGCCCAGGATACCAATCATCGGCACAACCACCTGAGCGATGACCAAGGCCATCATCGGTGTTCTAAACTTGTTGTAGTAGGGCAAGTTATTGAACAAAAACTCATTGATGAAGAAGTGTCTTCCCCATCCCAATATTACCGAAACCAAAAAGGTAATCAATCCAAACAAAGCCCAGTTGAAATTGAGCTGCGCTTGTGCATCCTCGGGTTGGTCTTTCCGCCATACAAAGGCCAACATCAACCCAAAAACAAACAAAAATACCAGCGTTGCACCCAGGTAAACCGGTCCGCTGGTAAAC
Organism: Bacteroidota bacterium; assembly: GCA_037975865.1. GTDB lineage: Bacteria > Bacteroidota > Bacteroidia > NS11-12g > UBA955 > UBA955. Next base: position 16,237 of record JBANFU010000174.1, on the reverse strand, counting down.
TGCAAATCCCCAAAATACAAAGGCAAACGGGTCTCTCCAAAATCGGGATCGCTCACCATCTCGTTGGAACTGCCGCCCTTCAAACCGGGCACCATCAACGTAAACGTCTCATCGATGCCATAGCTCCAAGAGAACGCATAATCTATATCCAATCCCTTCTTGCCCACTTGCGCACCTTTGGTGGTAGCCGCCTCCGCCACAGCAGAGCCGCCGCGCATCGTCGCCTTAGCGTAATCATTGGTATCGGCCAACTTTCCAATGCAAGTAAGAACCGCCAAACCCATCGCTGCCGCCGCAATACCGGTCGACAGTGCAAAGTGTTTCAAATCCTTGCTGCGAATGGCAGAAACCAATTCTACCAAGAAATAAAGTCCCACCATGATGCCTGCGTAATAAGCGATCTGATAGTGGAAGTAGTTTACCACCATTCCAAAAAACAGGGCCGTTACCGCCGCACCCAGCAAATATCTACGCTGACTCAACAAAGCCAATCCACCAATCACGCCGGGCATCGCACCCATCGCCAATACCTTGGTAATGTGGCCGGCCTCGTAACTGGAAATGCTAAAGGTCATGAACGCATATCCAATGGCCCCCGCTGCCGCGAACCATCGATTCACACGCACCGACAGCAAAAGCACAAACATGCTCAACATGGCCACAAACAAGAAGTTGAATGGTGTTTTTACCAGGCCGAAAAACTCGATTACTTTGTATTTGAGGAGCAAACTGCCCTGCTCAATTCCCGTGATCAAACTGCCCGGCATTCCTGAAAAAAGGCGGTCGTTCCACTGTGGCAATGTGCCCGTGGTCTCCTTCACCTGTTCTGCCGCGTAACGCATCAAGCGCACCTGTTGCATATCCCCTTGCTTTAGGACCATCCCATCCGATGGGGGTGCCAAATACCAGAGGGCGATACACCAAAAACCAATCACGAAAAGCAGAAACAATCCTGCCTGTTTCAAAAAATGTTTGTTCAAATTCATGAGTTTGTAGGGCGAATTTCAACATTTTCATTGTAAACCCCGTTACGGTTTGGCAAAATTTGCAAATAGCCGAAGTTCTGTTGGATTTTTTGCCAAAGATTGGCGACACCCAACGCAAGATTGTACCTTTGTAAAACCATGCAGCGCGACACGAAAATTTTCGACCTCATCCAATTGGAATTGGAGCGACAACAACACGGCATCGAACTCATTGCCAGCGAGAATTTTGTAAGTCCGCAAGTCATGGAAGCCATGGGATCGGTGCTCACCAACAAGTACGCCGAAGGCCTGCCCGGCAAACGTTATTATGGCGGTTGTGAGGTTGTTGACCAAGTAGAACAGCTAGCCATCGACCGTCTCAAGCAACTCTTTGGCTGCGCTTGGGCCAACGTACAACCCCACTCGGGCGCGCAAGCCAATGCCGCTGTGATGTTGGGCGTGCTCAAACCGGGCGATAAAATTCTTGGATTCGACCTCAGTCACGGTGGCCATTTGACCCACGGTAGCGCCGTCAATTTCTCCGGGAAATTGTATACCCCCAGTTTTTATGGCGTTTCCAAAGAAACGGGACTCATAGATTGGGAGAATGTAGCCGACATCGCACGAAAAGAACAGCCCAAATTGATCATTTGCGGTGCCAGCAGCTACAGTCGCGACTGGAATTACATGCGGCTAAGAGAAATTGCCGACGAAGTAGGAGCCCTGTTGCTCGCCGATATTTCCCACCCCTCTGGCCTGATCGCCAAGGGTTTCCTCAACAACCCCATTCCCCACTGTCATATTGTTACCTCCACCACCCACAAAACCCTGAGAGGTCCCCGCGGTGGTGTGATCATGATGGGCAGCGATTTCCCCAACCCATGGGGATTAACCACGCCCAAAGGCGAAATCAAAATGATGAGTGCCATCCTGGATGGCGCGGTATTCCCCGGTACCCAAGGCGGACCGTTGGAACACGTCATTGCCGCCAAAGCGGTGGCCTTTGGTGAAGCCCTCACACCTGAATTTGCCGACTATTGCAAACAGATCATGAGCAATGCCCAAGCCCTGGCTGCGGCCATGGTCAGCAAGGGGTATTCTGTCATTTCCGGTGGTACGGAAAACCACATGATGCTGATCGACTTGCGGACAAAAAGCGATACCCTCACCGGGAAAATTGCCGAAGACACCTTGGTGAAATGTCACATTACCATCAACAAAAACGCCGTGCCTTTTGAAACCCGCAGTCCTTTTGTTACCTCGGGTATTCGACTTGGTACCCCCGCGATTACCACGCGCGGACTCAAAGCAGAACACATGCCCTTGGTGGCTGAACTCATCGATACAGCCCTTACGCATCACCAAGACCCTGTTGTGTTGGAACAAGTGAAAACCCGTGTCATGGATTTGATGAAAGGGTTCCCGCTGTACGCCTAAGTATCCATTACATTCTGCCTGGCAGAATTTGGTTCCAGTAGAGCCAAGGGAGCAGATAGCGTTTGAGGGCAAACATGCTCCAACGCTCTTTGCTTTGATCAAAAGGAAACGTTTCGGTGGGCGTGTTGGTATAGTCAAATTCTGCCATCACCAATTTGCCATAGCCGGTGACAATCGGACAGCTGGAATACCCATTGTACTTGGCCACAGGGCTTTTCCCTGCCATCACGCTGAGCAAATTGGCGACCAGCACCGGGGCTTGCTTGCGGATGGCTGCCCCTGTTTTTGAGGTTGGCAACCCAGCACCGTCGCCTAGGGTAAATACATTGGCGAAGCGTGGGTGTTGTAGGGTGTATTGATCTACCTCCACCCAGCCGGCGGCGTTGGCTAGCGGACTCCGACTCACAAAATCCGGCGCACTTTGGGGTGGCGTAACATGAATCATGTCGAACGGAACCTGCACCACCTCGTCTTTGTTATCCGCACCAAGGCCAACAAACGTGGCTAATTTCTTGTCTCCATCGATGGCCGTCAATTTTACATTGAAATTCAGCGCTATGTTGCCGCGTTTCACCACTTCCAACAACGTTTTTTCATATTTCGGCACGGCAAACAAACGAGTGCCACCACTCCAGTAGGCCACCTTGGACTGATTGAGTACCCCGTGCTTTCGGAAGTAATCTGTGGCCAAATACATGATTTTGTGAGGCGCACCCCCGCATTTTACTGGGGTGTTGGGATTGTGAAACAGGGCATTGCCGCCTTTGAATTGTTGAATGCATTCAAACGTGTAGGGTGCCGTTTCGTAACTGTAATTGCTACACACGCCATTCTTGCCCAGGGTTTCTTTGAGGCCCGCGATTTCGTCCCAATTCAGTTGAATCCCGGGCGCCACCACCAAATAATCGTACCCGATGGATGGGCCATCTTCCAGCAACACGAGGTTATTTTCGGGATCGAAACCCTGCACACGCCATTTCACCCATTCAACCCCTTTGGGCATCACGGACGCTTCGCTGCGCTCAGTATCTTCGATGTTAAAAATCCCCGATCCCACCAAGGTCCAAGCGGGCTGGTAATAATGTTTATCCGCCGGATCCACAATGGCTATGTCCAACGCTGAATTTTTACGCAGCAGCTGTGAAGCCACCGATATGCCGGCGTTTCCTCCGCCTACAATCACAATTTGATGGTGTTGTTTCATAATATGAGTAACAGCGTGTTTTCACGCCTGTCAAACGCAAGATGCGACAAAGTTCTTCGGATTTTCAGTGATAAAAATCACTTTACGCTTTTTTCCCTAACCAGCCCAATAGCTCGGCGTGGAACAAATAGCCGCCAACCGCCAAGGCATAGGCCGAGCCCGCGAGGCCTAACCCCACAAACCCTTCCGCGCCGATCCCGATTTTCACCAGTCCGAACGAAAGTACACCGCCCACCACCGACACAAAAACCAAATCGGCCTGCTTCCAATGCCACACATATCCCCCCAAACGATGGGTTTTCCAGATACAGGCCCCTGCAAACACCCACTGGGTGAGCAGGCATCCCACGGCGGCGGCCAATGCGCCCGCCTTTGGAATCTCTACATAATTAAATACCAAGTTCACCATCAAGCACCCCAATGCCAATTGCGCCAACCAGCGCATCTGACCCGCCGCCGTTACATAGGTGCCGAAAACGTGTACCAACGACATCGGCACAAACGCCAACATCAACACCTTAAAAATCATGGACACATTCATGATTTCTGGTGAGTATACCATCGATCGTAAAATTTCTACGCCACCGGCCTGCGTAACCGAACCCAGCTGCATCTGTCCGTGATACAGCCAATTCATCAAAAAATCCCCGTAAAACCAGGCACCACAAGCCACCCCTACCGACACCATAAAGACCAACCGAAACCCCATGCTGATGATGGGATGGTTGTCCTCCCCGGCCGACAATCGCTTGCTCAACAACGGCAGCAACTGCGTGCTCAGCAACGTGCTAAATATCAACGCCGCATCCAACAAACGGTATCCCTTGGCATACAATCCAATTTCGCGATACCCCGCCTCCGCCGCCAATTTCAGTCCGTCAAAGCCCGGCACAGTCAACAACGCCGACCCCGCATATCGCTGTATCATCTGCACGTCGATGCGCGTAAACAAACTCATCGCCAGGGCCATAACACCAAACCATACCACTTCCTTGCTCCAATCACCCAGCGATTTTCCCGCGTCTTTGTTCTGTTTGATGTCCTCCGCACCCGCACCCCGCTTACCGCCCCAAAATACCAGCACCAATCCCAACAGCATCGCCATCGCATAGCCAAAAAACTGCGATAATTGAAACATCAATACCCCACCCTCACTGGCAAACATCGCCGGCGTGTACACCTTTAGCATCCAAGTGCATACCGCCAAGGCCACAACCCGATCCACCACACTGAGCCAACTGTCCGATACAAAGCGCTGTTTTCCCTGCAATACCGACCTCAGCATCAGCACCACCGATGCCAGCAATTGATTCAACAACGCGTACAACAAAAATTCGCCCTGAATCCCCGGCTGCACTTGCGCCACCGCCACCACCAAAACCACATAAACCAGTCCCAAAGCCAATCGTAAAAACAACATCCGTCGGGGATGGACCAACCGACCTTTGGACGCAATTTCTCGCGATACGTAACTGTTTAAGCCCGCATCCAGCAATACCGCAAACAACAAAGCCAAGTTGAAATGCAAGGTGTAAACCCCATACCAACTGTCGCCCATGCGCAGCTGTATCTCCCGCTCAATCCACAAAATCCACAGGGGTTTCACCAGCCAATTCAACAGCTGTAACCACAACAAATTTTTGACAAAAGCAGCACGCATCGCAACACGAAGGTAAGGGTAAAACCAACAGCCGTCGCTATCTTTGCGCCGTGCACGACCTCGAACCCCACTTTGCTTGGATTAACTTGTATTCTGCCGCGGCCGACGAACGATCTCCGTTTTTCAACCGCGAGTACAACGAGTTCTACTTCGACAAAACCGTGTACAACTATTACATCCATCCGCAGTGGGACCATTTCGGTTCCAATACCCTGTACATCAAAATCCTCTTCGCCGATTACCAAGAAGGATTTGCCATCATCGAGATGATGGGTGAGTGGAACGATGCGCTTTACAACGACATCATGCAACTCAAACGCGAAGTGCTGGAATTGCTCATGCAAGAGGGCATCAACAAATTTATTTTGATCGGCGAAAACGTGCTCAACTTTCACGCCTCCGACGATTCCTACTACGAGGAGTGGTTTCAGGATGTAGAAGATGGTTGGATTGCGATGCTCAACTTCCGCAGCCACGTGGTGGATGAATTCCGCAGAGAACGCATCGATTACTACCTCAATTTCGGGGGCGAACTCGATGAAGTAGCCTGGCGCAAACTGGGTCCCCGACCCCTATTTGCGCTCATCGATGGGGTGTTAGGCCGACGGTTAAACTAAGTGCGCAGATAAGCTTTTGATTTACAAACCGTAGATCCAGTAGCTTTAACGATCTACTAATTCGCCATCCCGGTAATAGCTGTCTTTGGGCTCTAAATCGTATATTAAAATTCTGACCAAATCAATGAGTGACCAAATTACCACTATACCCAACATCCATTCCAATGGACCTATAAAAAACCCCAAAGCACCAATGATACATTGAATCCAACCAATGGTCGTGTATCCCAAATAGAACCTGTGAATTCCAAACGATCCCAATACAAGAGCCAACACCAAAGATAAAGCCCAACTCTTACCGTCGCGTGGATCACCTTTTGATGGGCTGTTTTTAACCGCTACTTGTTTAGACAATTTCGGTTTAATGATTGATTGTAATTTGGCGTTGGCAACCGTTGTTTTCAAAACATTAGAGCCCAACTTCGATGGTTCCATTTTTTGTGATGCAACTTCTTTAGCGACACCGACATTCGCCGAAACTGCCACGAAATCAATGGGTTTGCTATTTTCTTGAACGGCTTCCATAGTGATTTTCTCGCTGATAGTTGCCGTTGATTGTGGTTTTACTCGCTTTGTTACGGGTCTTTCGCTTTTTCGATCCGTTGATGAACTACCACCCCAAGCAATGTTAAATCCTCGGTTGTGGTATCTTTTTGTAATCGTGGTATTCGAACCACAGGAAGCGAGGAAAAGAGCCATTCCCGTGACTGCCAATCCCAATTTTTGAGTCATCCAATTTTTCATTTTTGTTTAGTTTAGCAAGACGAATGTATGGAATATCATCGAAATTCCAATCCAACCTAAAAGTTCAAACGCACTTTCCATCGAAAACCCGTAATTTTGTGGTCCTTTTAGCAAAAACATGAGAGAAATCGCCTTCAGAGAAGCCTTGCGCGAAGCCATGCAAGAAGAAATGCGCCGTGATGAGAGCGTATTTTTGTTGGGTGAGGAAGTAGCGGAATACAACGGTGCCTACAAAGTGAGCCAAGGAATGTTGGCCGAATTTGGAGAAAAACGCGTGATCGACACCCCCATCGCCGAGTTGGGTTTTGCGGGTATCGCCGTGGGAGCTGCCATGAACGGTTTGCGCCCCATCTGCGAATTCATGACCTTCAACTTTTCGCTGGTAGCCATCGACCAAGTCATCAACTCCGCCGCGAAAATCAACTCCATGAGCAATGGTCAGTATACCTGTCCGATCGTCTTCCGCGGTCCTACCGGTAGCGCCGGCCAATTGGCACAACAGCACTCTCAAGCCTTCGAAAACTGGTACGCCAACACCCCCGGTTTGAAAGTGGTGGTTCCAAGTAACCCTGCCGATGCCAAAGGTTTGTTGAAAAGCGCCATCCGCGACAACAACCCCGTGGTTTTCATGGAAAGTGAGCAGATGTACGGATTCAAAGGGATGGTCCCCTCAGAAGAATATTTGATTCCCATTGGCAAAGCCGATGTGGTGACACAGGGTACCGACGTAACCATCGTGAGCTTCGGCAAGATGATGTTGCGCTGCCACGATGCCGTTGCTGAATTGGCCAAAGAAGGCATCAACGCGGAATTGATCGATTTGCGTACCGTACGTCCGATCGACTACGATACCATCATCGAAAGCGTGAAGAAAACCAACCGTTTGGTGATTGTGGAAGAAGCATGGCCGCTGGCGAGCATCAGCTCAGAAGTGAGCCACATCGTTCAGCGCCGGGCCTTCGATTATTTGGATGCGCCCATCCACCGCGTTACCACCCAAGATACGCCCTTGCCTTACGCACCCACGTTTGTGGAGGCCTTCTTGCCTAGCGTGAAGAAAATCATGGATGCCACCAAATCTGTGCTTTACAGAGCGTAATCCCTCCGGCCTGCACCGGTCAATCCAAACTTAACCGATTAACTTCAGAACATCGCTTGGGACATCCCCGGGCGATATTTTCTTTTGTGGAAAGCCCAACGACCACTCCAATTAAATCACGGACAATAGTTTCCCGGTAGGGAGTGAAGTGGGATCCACCATTTCGCCGATCACGGTATACGGTGTTACGGCCGCGCGCAGCGCGGCCGTAACTTCCGCCATCGAAGATTCAGCCACCGATATCAACAGCCCACCGCTGGTCTGAGGATCTACCAACCAAGCAAACGCACCCGCATCCCCCATCTCTACCTCCCCCTCAAACGCATTCCAGTTCCGCATCGCATTGTCAGGCAGTACATAAGACCCCGCCCAAACCTCGGCCTCCGCAATTTTTGGCAACGCCGACGCCGTTACCCGCGCCCCAACCCCGCTGGCCCTGCAGATTTCCAACAGATGGCCCAACAGTCCAAAGCCCGTCACATCCGTCATCGCATGCACCCCACCCATCGCGCCCAACGCATACCCCACCGCATTGGTCTGGGTGAGACTCTGCGTCAATGCCGCCAAATCCTGATCGCCACCCATCCCCCGCTTCAACGCCGCCGATAACATCCCCACACCCAACCCCTTCGTCAATATCAACCGATCACCAACCCTCGCACCCGCATTGGTCTTCAATGCCTCCTTCGATACCAAGCCCGTTACACTCAACCCAAACACCGGCTCCTGCAACTCGATCGTATGTCCGCCCGCCAGCGCCACGCCCGACTCAGAACATACCTGCATCGCCCCCTCCATCACCCTGCGTGCGGCCTCCACACCCAACACCTCCACCGGCCACCCCATCACCGCATTGGCCATCACCGGCCTACCCCCCATCGCCCAAATATCGCTCAACGCATTCGCCGCTGCTGCCCGACCAAAATCATACGCATCATCCAATAGCGGCGTGAAAAAATCAACCGTCTGCAACAACAACTGCCCGTTCCCCAAATCAAAGACAGAACAATCATCGCCCCCCGCATTCCCATGGACCAACCCCGGCGTGGCCCCCGCCTGCAACGTCATCCCCTGCAACATCTGCTGCAATACCGCGGGCTGTATCTTGCAACCGCAACCACTCGACTTCGAAAATTCTGTGAGCTTTTTTGTCATTCCGATGCAAAAATCGCAAAAGCCTGGCACAGTTTTGGGGGAATTGCCAACAAAGCGTGTCTATCCCCCCAACTAAACCCAAGAAATATGAAAAAGTCTCTGACCCTAGCCCTCGTTGCCCTCATATTTTTGACCAGTCTGCCCTCCTTTAAACAGGCAGCCAACGTAGTCCTCCCCCGAAAAATGGCCAACCTCGCCTATCAACCCGGCGAAACCCTCAAATACCGCATCCACTATGGCGCCATCAACGCCGGCGTAGTATCGATGTCGGTGAACCCCAACCCCACCATCATCAATGGCAAAACCACCTACAACCTCCGCGTGGAAGGCGAAACCGTGAAAAGCTTCGATTGGGCGTACAAGGTGCGCGACAAATTTGAGAGCTGGGTCGACCAAGAATCTCAAGCGCCCCTCCGCTATGCCAAAACCGTGAGAGAAAACGATTATTTCCATCAGGATGTGGCGATTTACGACCACGACAACCGCAAGTTGCGCAACAAACAAGGCGAACTAACCATACCACAATACACCCAAGATGTTGCGTCGGCCATCTACTACCTCCGTAACCTCGACTATACCAATGCCATTCCCGGCAAACAGTATCCGGTGGATGTGTACATCGACAACAAAGTGTACAATTTGCCCATTACGTATAAAGGAAAAGAGGTCATCAAAACCGACCTTGGCAAAATCCGCTGCATCAAAATCAAACCCAAATTGGTGGTCGACCGCGTCTTCAAACACGCCGATGCCCTCACTGTTTGGGTCACCGATGACGCCAACCACATCCCCGTGCGCATCGAAGGTCAGATCTATGTTGGATCTATCAAAGTCGATATCATCCAACACACCGGCCTCAAAAATGCCTTTTCTTCGAAAGTCTTATAATCACTCCTCCAAATAAACCCGGGCTACGCGCTGGCTTACCGATGTGAGTACCTCGTATGGAATGGTGCCCCGTCGTGCCGCCACCGTCTCCACCCGCAAATGGGTTCCAAACAATTCCACCTCGTCGCCAGCCACACACCCCAACCCCGTTACATCCACCATGGCCATGTCCATGCAAATGTTCCCCACAAACGGCGCCTCCACCCCCTTCACCCAAACACCCGAGCGCGACTGTCCATCCGCCCGCCACAGTCCATCCGCATACCCCGCCGCAATCACCGCAATCTCCCGGTCGTGATCGCTCACCCCGTGCATCCCATACCCCACACCTTCTCCCGCCTTTACCCGCTGTACCTGAGAAATGGTACTCACCCAGCGCGTCACCGGCTCCAACCCCGCACCCATCTCCCCGCGTGGATCCACCCCGTACAACCCAATCCCCAACCGTACCATATCAAAACGCGCATCGCCAAAACGCAAAATGCCGCCCGTATTCTCAATGTGCTTTAACACCCCATAGCCCAGCCCCTGCTCCAACACCGATGCCGCCTGCACAAACACATCCATCTGCCTCCCAGTAAAATCATCCGACTTGGCATCCTCGCTGGCCGATAAATGACTGAACACCGAAGCCACCACAAACGATGACCCCCGCAACAGCTCAGCCACCGCCCCCATTTCCGAAGCCCCAAAGCCCAATCGGTGCATCCCCGTATCCACCTCCACGTGCAATCGCAAGCCCGACACCCCCGAGGCCATCAGTCCCCGCAAGGATTCTAAGCTGAACACCACCGGTTCCAACCCATACTCCTGCAACGGCCAAGCTGCCCCCGCATCCACATTCATCACCATAATCGGTACCGTGATGCCCGCATTCCTGAGCGCAATCCCCTCGTCTACATAGGCCACACCCAAATAGTCCACGGCCAGCGCCTGCAAGGCGCTGGCCGACTCAAAACTACCACTCCCGTATCCGAAAGCCTTCACCATGCACATGACCTTCTTCCCATCCCCCGCCAATCGCTTGAAATGCAAAAAATTGTGCTTCAACGCACCCAAATGTATCTCCAACCGCGTCTGTAACAACCGCGCCTGTAACCGCGCTACCACCCGCTCTAACCCACTGCTGCGCGAACCCTTCACCAATATCGCCCTGCCGCTTACACCGCCCAACCACACCGATCCCAGCAGCGACTCCGTATCCTCAAACACCAAACCCTCCATCCCCACATATTCCTTACCCACCCAAATCACCTCGTCCACCCCGTAACCCCTCACCATCTCCTCCAACCGCTTCCGCAACGATCTTACGTCCATCCCCGTCTGCTCAAAACCACCCAACACCACCGACAATGGCAAATTGGGCGACTGTCGCTTCAACATATCCAACGCCACCCCCAAACTCTCCAAATCCGCAGAGTAACTGTCGTTCAGCACATAATTCCCCGACCTACCCGCCATAAACTGCAACCGGTTCTCCAGCCTGGGCAACGACGCAAATCGCGTCAAATGCACCTCATCCCAGCGCTCCAAAGCCACCAAAGTACACAAACACGTCATGGCATTGCTCACCGATGCTTGGTCGGCAAACGGGATTTCAAAGCGATGCTCCGTCCCGCGATACACAAAATGAATCGCTTGCCCACCGCCCCATTCCATCGCCTCCACCTTCACCAAGCGGAAATTTGCTCCCTCCTGCCATCCCCACGATATCGTTTTCATCATCGGCTGTTGCACCCGCAAGGCACCCAACGCCATCCGCATCAATTCCTGATCATAGGGATACACCACCACATCCGCGCCCACCGCCAAACTGACCTTTTCCGACGCCTTTTCAGCCATCGACCCGAAACCCTCGGCATGGGCCTCGCCCAAATGCGTCAGCACCACCAAATTCGGCTTCAACATCCGCTGCAACTTCGCCATATCTCCCTTGGCCGATATCCCCGCCTCCAACAACGCCACCTCCGTACCGGCGGCCACATTCAACAAACTCAACGCCACACCCAACCCACTGTTATAACTCCTGGGACTCTTACCCATCCGAAAATCGCCCTGCAACAACTCCCACAGCCACTCCTTTACGATGGTTTTTCCATTGCTGCCCGTAATCCCCATCACCACCCCCGTCAATCGCGTCCGATGCCAAGCCGCCAACGACTGCAATGCCGCCAACACATCGCCCACCACCAAAAACACCGCCCCCGGCATCAGCTCCGACCAGCCTATTTCCACCCGCGATACCAAAAAATAGCGCACCCCCGACCCATAAGCCTGCATCACAAAATCGTGGCCATCACGTCGTCCCGACAAAGCCAAAAACAACGCCGTCGCCGGCTCCAACCCCCACAACTTTCGCGCATCAAATACCATGGACGTGATTTCCGCTGAACCCGAAACCGAATCCACACCACCGCCCTGCACCTGCGCGCCCACAACCCCAACGATATCCGATACCCTCAGCCTCACCCTCAAGAATTTCTCAAATTGATCTCCGCACTATCGCCAATGTTCAGGCTCGACGCCGCCCCCACCAACACCGAATCACTCCCCACCAACGAGTCCTCCAAAATCGCATTCGTGAGCTCTGCCCCCTGTCCGATAATGCTGTTTTTCACCACGCTTCTCGATATCACCGCGCCCTCGCCGATGCTTACGTCCGGACCTACAATGCTGTTCTCCACCTTCGCGCTGGATGCAATGTACACCGGCTGAATGATGATATTTCCTTTGTTGAAACCCGCAAACTGCTGCTGATCTACCTGACGCAACAAATTCCGGTTCGTCTGCAAAATGATGTCCTTCTTCCCGCAATCAAACCAAGTATCCACCCCAAACGTGCGAAACGCCACGCCCTGGGCAATCATACACTGCAGCGCGTCCGTTAAATGGTACTCGTTCTGCGTGCGAATTTCGTTCTGAATGTTGTACTCCAAACAATCGAACAGCGCCCGGGTATCCTCAATGGCATACAACCCCACCAAGGCCAAGTTCGATTTGGGAATCACCGGCTTCTCACTCAACCGCGCAATCAACCCCGCCTCATCCAACTCCGCCACCCCAAACTGCCGGGGATCCTCCACCTTTTTCACCCCCAACGCATTGCCACCCGCCGCCAACACCGAAGCCAAATCCGCCTCAAAAATGGTATCGCCCAGCACAATCAGCATCTTCTCGCCCGCCGCAAACGACTCGCGCGTCAACCACACCGCATGCCCAATGCCACGCCCCAACGTCTGTATTACAAACGTGCTCTGGTATTGCCCGTAATTCTCTGTGATGTACTGCTCGATGCGATCGCCCAAATACCCAATCACAAACACAAACTCCTTCACCCCGGCCTCCACCAATCGGTCCATGATATGTCCCAAAATGGGCTTCCCCGCCAATGGAATCAAAGATTTCGGCTGGGTACGTGTGTGGGGCTTGAGGCGACTGCCTATGCCCGCCAAGGGGATAATCGCTTTCATTCAAAGACAAAGGTATACGATTGCACCAACATTGTGGCGATTTTTCAACGGGTTACAATACCTCCCACGACAAAGCCCACGCATGGGTTGCGCCCTCGGCCACCGGAAACCCATTGGAACGACGTACGCCCACCGCACACAGCACCCCGCTAGCGCCCACCACCAAAGGCACAAAGGGCTTCACAAACGACTCAATTTTCTCATCCACAAACCAATCGCTCAGCTTCTTTTGCACCCCACCAAAAGCCGTTAACTCATCGCCATTCACCCACCCCCGCAGCACCCAACTCCGCAACTCCACCCCCTCGCCAAACCAATAAACCCCCTCGCCCGCTTCCAGCCCAGCCCCATTCAAAGCCACCCAACGCAGCGAGATCCGATAACCGCCCCAAACCATCACCGCCCCATCTTCCCAACGCATCACCAACGCCGATGGAGAAACCCATTCCTTGGGCGTGAGCATCCATCCTTGTCGGCCCACCCACAAACGCCACAGCCCTCCGTCAAACCACTTGCCCGCCTGCTTCACTTGCATTGCCTGCAGCACCATCGCCCGCGAAAATCCCATCCCCATCAACTGCTCCACCACACCGTCCTCACCCACCGTTTCCCTGTACAGCGATGGCATCCACCATCCACCCCGCATTTCCTTGCAGTGCGATGCCCAAGCCTGAGCCTGCCTCGATAGCCGATCGCCCGTCAACAACTGCTGCTGCTGACTCAACGCAAAAAATTCCAAGGCAAAATCGTCCATCCCCGGCAGCAAAAAATGCCTCACCTTGTTCCGCAAATACCCCGTGCTGGCATTGCTCCGATCCTCACGCCACCCCCAGCCGTTCACCAACAGAAAATCAGCCAAATCGCGCTTCAAAAATCCCAACAAGGGTCTAATCACCTCGCCCTGCTCTGCCCATATCCCTCGCCAAGCCACGGCCGTATTGCCACGATATAAATACACAAAAAAATGCTCCAAATTGTCGTTGGCATGATGGGCCGTGGCCAACCTACCAAACCCCCGCTCCCGCATCAACCGATGAAAAAAATCATAGCGCAATGCCCGGGCCGCCATCTGCACGCTCACCCCGTTTTGCTTGCGGTATTGCGCCACATCCACCCGCTCCACAAACACCGATACCCCCAACTCCGCCCCCAACGCCCGAACAAACGCCTCATCGGCCTCGCTCTCCACCCCCCTCAGCCCAAAATTTACGTGGGCCATCGCAAAGTCGAACCCACTCAAAGCAAACAACCGCGCCAACGCCACAGAGTCCACACCCCCGCTCACAGCCAACAAGGTCGGCCGTCGCCCCAAATCCCATTTCCGTAGATTTACCGCAGTTTGAAACGCTTTTAACACTTACTTTGCAAAGTAATTGCAGAAAGCACAAATCCGCGTGAGCTATCACCAAAATCCTCAACGAATCTTTGGCCAACCTTTGGCGAGATGTCTCGGCGGCGTCTTTTTTCTGCTGTCTATCGCCCTAATTCAGCAAACCCAAGCCCAAGCCATCTCCCTGCAGGCCGGACGTATGAAATCGCTCAAAAAAGGCGACAAAACCGTTCAGTGGCTGCGCGAAAATGTGCGTTTTGAGCAATCGGGGTCCATGGTATTCTGCGACGAAGCCGAGTACGACCCCCAAACCGAAGACCTGGTAGGCCGCGGCAATGTGCGCATCACCAACCCCGATGGTGCCACCGTCACCGGCAAAATCCTCGAATACAACAACGCCACCCACATCGCCAAAGTGTCTGGCGGCGTCACCCTCACCGATGGCAGCATGACCCTCACCACCCCCTGGATTCAATACCACACCCAAACCAAAGTGGGCTGGTACGGCGCCCGGGGCAATATCAAAGACAAAGAAACCCAACTCACCTCGGTCTCCGGCAGTTACAACCCCGCCCAAAAAACCCTGTTTTTCAAAAACAAAGTGGTGCTCACCACCCCAGAATATATCGTAAAGACGGATACGTTGCAGTATCGCACCGACCTAAAAAAAGCCCAGTTTTTTGCCATTACCCAGCTCGACTACAAAGCGCGCACCGTGGTTTTTAACCGTGGTTACTACCTCACCGAAACCCAAAAAGGGGAATTCTACGGTCAGGTGGCGCTCTTCGATTCAGGTCGGACCGTGCTGTGCGATACCCTGCTGTTCAACAAAAAGGAGCAGGAAGGATTGGCGCACGGACATGTGTACATCCACGACACCCTAGACCAATGGCAAGTGTGGGGCGATCATGCCCATTACCGCGGAAATTCCCAATCGTTTTCGGTGTGGAACCATGCTGTAGCCTACCAAGGACGCGACAAAGACCTGTTTCGCATCAAAAGCGATACCCTGCATTACAACAGCGACACGGCCCAACCCATCGCGATGCAAGCCATCAACCAAGTGGCCTTCAGCCAACAAACCGCCTCGGGCACCTGCCAAACGCTCACGTTTTACCGCAGCGATTCTACGTTCTACTTCAACGGCAACCCCGTGATGTGGGATTCGCTCTCCCGACTCAGCGGCGATTCCATGAAAATGCAAGTGCAACAGCAAAAAATCCGCAGCCTCCAAGCCTTCCCCAACGCGTTTTTGGCCATCCAAGAAGACAATGTACACTACTCCCAAATGCAGGGCGATTACATGGTGCAGTGGTTCAATCACGAGCAAAAATTGACGCAAATGCAAGTTTCCCGCAACGCCCAGAGCATCTACTATCTGCGCGAGGCCGACACCCTGCAATCGGCCAACGTGGTCAGCAGCCAAATCATCAAAATCCGGTTCAACGACGGCAAAATCTCCGGCATCATCCTCTTGCAAGACCCCAAAGGCGTGCTCTACCCCATTGCCGATTTGCCCGCCGCCGAGGCCGAACTGTCGCGGTTTGTCTACGACATTCAAAACAAACCCACCGGAGAAACGTTTACTCCTCCACACCAAGTCATCGCGCCGGCCTTCCCCTATCCCACAGAGGCCCAACGCAAAGCCCTGCAGCGGAATGCCAACAA